>JARRMH010000068.1:0-9350 GCA_037386205.1 Woeseiaceae bacterium
TCAAACACATTGCCGCCCCAGTCGAAGCCGCCTTCGAGTTGCCGCGCATAGGGATCGAGCAGGACCTTGGCGGGATTGCAGCGCAAGCCGGCTGCGGGGTTCCAGTCGCCGTGCACGCGAAACCCGTAGCGCTGACCTGCGTCGCAACCCGGTACAAAGCCGTGCCATACGCCGTCGTCGCAGGCCGGCAGATCGACCGAGGTCTCGTTTCGTTGGGCGTCGAAAAAGCACAGCTCGACACGCTCGGCGACGCCTGACCAGAGGGCGAAATTGACGCCGTCGGCGCCGACTGTAGCGCCCGGTGTCGCCGGGCTGCCGGGAAGAACCTGCATCAGTCGAGCTTGATCGGGTCCAGGTGCCAGATGTCTGTGTTGTAGTCGTGCATCGTGCGATCGGTCGAGAACCGGCCGGACGCGGCCGAATTGAGAATGCTCATGCGCGTCCAGCGCTCCTCGTCGAGATAGGCGTCGTTGGCCTCTGCCTGGACGTCGATGTAGCTGCGGAAGTCTGCCGCGGTCATCCAGGCATCCGAGGGTTCGCGAATCGACTGGATGACGGCATCGAAAATGCCGGGTTCGAAGTGATTGAAATGACCGCTCTCGAGGAGGTGCATCACGCGTTTGAAATCTTCGTCGCCATCGATGATTGCCACCGGATCGTACTGGCCGCGCATTGCGGCGATCTCCTCGACCGTAAGCCCGAACAGGAAGAAGTTGTCGGCACCGACGGCCTCGCGGATTTCCACGTTGGCACCGTCGAGCGTGCCCACCGTTATAGCCCCGTTCATCATGAACTTCATATTTCCGGTACCGGATGCTTCCTTGCCGGCGGTCGAGATTTGCTCCGAGATGTCGGCTGCCGGACAAATGAGCTCCATCGCCGTAACGTTGTAGTCGGGGTAGAAGATCAGCCGCAACCTGTCTTCCATGATTGGATCGGAGTTGATCACGCGCGAGACGTTGTTTATGCACTTGATGATGTTTTTCGCCATCACGTAACCGGGTGCTGCCTTGCCGCCGATGATGATGGCGCGCGGCACCAGCCCGTCGCCGTCCCCGCGCCGGATACGGTCATACAGGTGCACGGCATGCAGGAGGTTCAGCAACTGGCGCTTGTACTCATGGATACGCTTGACCTGCACGTCGAGCAACATCGTCGACGGTATCGGCACACCCGTGCGTTTCTCGATCTCGGCTGTCAGCCGCACCTTGTTTTTTTGTCGTGCTGCGCGCCACTGCTCACGGAATTTCTCATCGTCTGCATACGGCGCGAGCCTTTCCAGTTCCGTCAGTTCGGTAATCCAGCCGTCGCCGATTTTCGCCGAAATCAGCTCTGCCAGGTCCTCGTTGCAGGCCGCCAGCCAGCGTCGCTGCGTGACACCATTGGTCTTGTTGTTGAATTTCTCCGGCCAGAGTTCGGCGAAATCGCGGAACAGGCCTTTGACCAGCAGACTGGAGTGCAGCTCGGCGACGCCGTTCACCGAGTAGCTGCCGACGATTGCCAGGTACGCCATGCGAATCATCGGTTCGCTGCCCTCGGCGATCAGGGACATGCGGGCAATGCGCTCCTGGTCCCCCGGCCAGCGCTGGCTGATCTCGGCGATGAAGCGCGCGTTGATCTCGTAGATGATGTCGAGCAGCCGCGGCAGAAGACGGCGAAACATCGAGACGGGCCAGCTCTCGAGTGCCTCGGGCAGCAGCGTGTGGTTGGTGTATGCCATCGTACTGCGCGTGATTTTCCAGGCCTCGTCCCAGCCGAGTCCGTGCACGTCCATCAGCAGGCGCATCAACTCGGCGACGGCGATCGCAGGATGCGTGTCGTTGAGCTGGAAACAGTTCTTGTCGGCGAACTCCGTGAAATCGTCGCCATGCTGGTGTCGCCAGAAGCGGATCGTGTCCTGCAGGCTGGCGGATGCCAGGAAGTACTGCTGGCGCAGGCGCAGCTCCTTGCCGCTTTCCGTCTCGTTGTTTGGGTACAGCACCATCGTGATGTTTTCGGCCTCGTTCTTCGATGCGACGGCATCGGCATAACTGCCCGCGTTGAATTCCTCGAGATCGAACGCATCCGTGGCCGAGGCAGACCAGAGACGCAGCGTGTTGACCACGTCGTTGCGATAACCGGGCACCGGCACGTCAAAAGGAATCGCCAGCACGTCCTGCGTATCGACCCAGTCGAATACCGTCTTGCCTGTCGCAGTCTTGCGGGCGGACGTGCGTCCGCCGAACTGGACCGTCTGCGCATATTCGAATCGCTCGATTTCCCATGGAAAGCCCGCCCGCAGCCAGGCATCGGGCTCTTCCACCTGGTAACCGTTGTCGATGCGCTGGTGGAACATGCCGTACTGGTAACGAATGCCGTAGCCGACGACGGGCAGCGCGAGCGTGGCGCAGCTGTCGAGGAAGCAGGCGGCGAGCCGGCCCAGGCCACCGTTGCCGAGGCCGGCATCGAGTTCCCTGTCGTAGACGTCTTCGAGCCGGATGCCGAGACGCGACAGGGCCTCAGCGGTCTCGTCCTCGATGCCGAGGTTCAGCAGCGCGTTGCGTAGCAGCCGGCCCATCAGGAACTCGAGTGACAGGTAGGAGACGCGCCGGTTGTCGTCCCGCTCAACCGCTTTGCGGGTCGTGCCCCAGCGCTCCATGAGGCGGTCGCGCGCGGCGAACACGACGGACTGGTACAGGAATGGCGAACGCGTGCGGATGGTGCGCCTGCCGAGCATGCGGCTGAAGTAATGCGTGAAATCCTTGAGGATGGCGTCGGCGGTCATCGGCAGGGCAGGGCCCTGCAACAGTTCGAGTTCGCCGGCGTCGATTTCCATTTTTTCCTTACTGGTCATTCCGTGTCTCCGCAGGATGATTAACCGCGTCCAAGGTAAACCGTCGCAAGCGGCGGCAGCACGAGGTGCAGCGATGCCTCCCGGCCCTTGCAGGGCTCCGGAACGGCCGTCAGGGTGAGGTTGCCGCGGTTACTTCCGCCGTAATGCTCGCTGTCGGTATTCAGCAGTTCGCGGTAGTCTCCGAGGCCCGGCACGCCAATGCAATAGTTTTCGCGCACGACCGGCGTCAGGTTCACGATGCAGATGACGTCGCCCCCGTGACGGTCGAGACGCCGCCAGGCGAGAATGCTGTTGTCGCGATCCTCCCAGTCCAGCCACTCGAAGCCGCTGGCCTCGAAGTCCTGCTGATACAGAGCGGGAGTCGAGCGGTACAGGTGGTTCAGATCACGCAGCAGGCGTCGCACGCCCGCGTGCTCGGGGTAATCCAGAAGATGCCAGTCGAGGGACTGGTCGTGGTTCCATTCAGCGTACTGGCCGATCTCGTCACCCATGAACAGGAGTTTCTTTCCCGGGTGCCCGTACATGAATCCGTAGTAGGCACGCAGGTTGGCGAATTGCTGCCACCGGTCCCCGGGCATGCGGCCGAGTATCGACCGTTTGCCGTGCACGACCTCGTCATGCGACAACGGCAGCACGAAGTTCTCGTTGAACGCGTACACCAGACCGAACGTCATCTTGTCATGATGGTATTTGCGATGGACCGGGTCCTCCGACATGTACTCGAGCGTGTCGTTCATCCAGCCCATGTTCCACTTGTAGGTGAACCCCAGCCCGCCCGTATCGACCGGCCGCGAGACGCCCGGCCAGGCCGTCGATTCCTCGGCGTAAGAAGTTGCGCCGTGCGCGTGCAGCTCGGTATTGAGGCGTTTGATGAACTCGATGGCCTCGAGGTTTTCGTTGCCGCCGAACTCGTTGGGAATCCATTCGCCATCCTCGCGCGAGTAGTCGAGGTACAGCATCGAGGCCACGGCATCGACGCGCAGGCCGTCGATATGGAATTCATCGATCCAGTAGAGCGCATTGCCGATCAGGTAGTTGCGGACTTCGCGCCGGCCGTAGTTGAAGATCAGCGTCCCCCAGTCCGCGTGGGCGCCTTTGCGCGGATCTTCGTGTTCATACAGCGCCGTGCCGTCGAACCGGCGCAGCCCGTGCTCGTCGGATGGGAAATGCGCGGGCACCCAGTCCATGATCACGTTGATGCCGTGCTCGTGGCACGTGTCGATGAAGAAGCGAAAGTCGTCAGGCGAGCCGAAACGATGCGTCGGCGCGAACATGCCGATGGGCTGGTAGCCCCAGGAGCCGTCGAACGGGTACTCGGTCACGGGCAGCAGCTCGATGTGGGTGAAGCCCATATCGACCACATAAGGCACCAGTTCGGCGGCAAGATCGCGGTACGTCAGGTAGCTGCCGTCGTCCTTGCGGCGCCACGAGCCGAGATGTACCTCGTAAATGCTGGCAGGGGTGTCGAGCCGCGGCCCCGCGGCGCGCTCCTGCAGCCAGTCAGCGTCGCGCCATTCGTAGGCACTCTCGAAGACAATCGACGAATTGCCCGGCGGCCGTTCGTGCAGGGTGCCGAAGGGATCCGCCTTGAGCGGCAGGAGTTTGCCGGCCGCATCGAGCAGCTCGTACTTGTACTGTGCCCCGTTGCCGATGCCGGGAATGAAAATCTCCCAGATGCCGTTGGCAGGGTGCAGCCGCATGACGTGACGGCGCCCATCCCAGCTGTTGAAATCACCTACGACGCTGACGCGCGACGCGTTCGGTGCCCACACGGCAAAGCGTGTACCTGACACGCCGAGCAGCGTCGTGACATGCGCCCCGAGCTTGCGGTACACGAGCTGGTCGGAGCCCTCGCCGAGCAGGTAGAGATCCATCTCGCCGAGCGCTGACGGAAAGCGATACGGGTCCTCGATGTCCTGCTCGGCCCCGTCGGACCACGTGACGCGCAACCGGTACTTGCGGCGTCGCGCAGGCATCTGGCCTGCAAACAGGCCGTCGTGACCCGCGGGAGCCAGGTCGCCCAGGACCGCACCGTCGTCGTCGATGAAGCGCACGGCGCTGGCGCCGGGCTGCAGTGTCCTGACGATGCGCTTGCCCCGCTCGCGCTGGGGGCCGAGCAATGCAAACGGATTGCCATGCCGACCGGCGGCCAGGGCCTCCAGAGCGGCGGCGTCAGTCGTCCTTGTACCCATAGAGTTCCTCGATCGTTCGTTGTGCAGCCAGTGCCCAGCTGAAGCGCTGCGCCCTGGCCCGGTCACAGATTGTATTCCAGCCGTCCGGATCGGCAGTCCGCAGGGCCAGCGCGGACAGCGTGGCCGCGACGAAGTTGGCGGCCTGTTCCCGCGGCGTCTCGCCAGTGAACACGAAGCCCGTTTCGCCGTGTTCCACAGTGTCCCGCAGGCCGCCAACGCCATGTACCACGCAGGGCTGCCCGGCGCGCATCGCAAGCATCTGGCTGATCCCGCAGGGTTCGAAACTGGACGGCATCAGGAACAGGTTTCCGGCCGCATACAGCGGGTCGGCGAGCAGCTCGGAATAGCCGTTGAGGTACAGGATGTTCGGGCAGTCCTGCGCCACGCCGAGCAGGCGCCGTTCGAACTCCGGCTCGCCGCTGCCGAGGACGATGATCACGGCGGTGCGGCCGAGTTCGGCAGCCAGGCGTTCCAGCGGTGACGTTCCCTGGTCGGCATCGAGCAGCAACAGGGTTGCCTTTTGCGCCACCAGGCGGCCGATGCTGGTCAGGATATGCAGCGGCTTGCGTTTCGGCATGGCGGCGAGGCGCTGCAGTGCGAGCGGGTGCGCCTCGTTGCCCGGGTCGTTCGCCTGCCAATCGTGCAACTGGGCCTCGAGCATGCCCAGCAGCCGGATCCAGCCGGGGCGGCGGGCCCGCGGCAGGTCGTACTCGCACCCGTTCAGAATCCCGACGAGCCGGTCGGCGTCACGGGCGTCGGCCAGCAGGTCCTCGAGCCCTTCGCCGCCGATGAAGCCGATGCTGGTATCACTCGGACGGCAGATTTCGTCGGCATAGGTTGCCGAGACGGTGCTGATCCGGTCGGCGAGGCGGATCGCCGTCGCCATCGGGTTGATGCAGTTGCCGTGTTCGGGGTCGACGATTGCGTCGATATCGGGCCGCAGTTGCGGAAACCAGGCATCCAGGGACGAGTCATCGCCGCGCAGCGGCCGCGTGCCCTGGTACGACAGGTTGTGAATCGTGAACAGGGTGGGAATACTGCCAAGCATCGCGAACCGTGGATCGAAACGGGCGAACAACAAGTACAGCGCCGCATGCCAGTCGTGCAGGTGCACGACGTCCGGACGGTGTTCCCGGAGGCCGGCCCACGCGGCCGCGGCGGCAGAGAACAGGGCGAACTTGTTCGCATCCGTGGCAAAGGGGCGGGCCGGCTCGTCGCCGAAGTAGATTCGCCCGGGGCCGCCGGCTGCGAACAGCGGGTGCTCGAAGACGATGTTCTCGACGGCCGGTTTGCTGCCCGGGACACGCCACGCCTCGACCGTCTCGACACTGTTGCGAAACTCGACGTCCACGGTGCCGAGCCGTTCGGCGCCTTCAAGCCGGTGCAGGGAACCGTAGGAGGGCGTCGCGACCCTGGCGCTCCAGCCCTGCGCGGCGATCGCGGCGGGCAGATCGCGCACGACGTCGCCAACGCCGCCGACCTTGCCGCCCGGCAACGCACCGTTCTCGGATGCCAGAAAGAGTACGGAGCGCGTATCGATTGTCGTCTGCCTAGCGGGTGAAATGCAGCTGCTGGCCGAGCAAGTCCGGGGTCACGAGCGTCACGCCCTGGTCGGTGACGCGGAAACCGCGTTTGCGATCGGCCTCGTGATCCTCACCGATAACCGTGCCTTCCTCGATGACGGAGCCGCCATCGATGATGCAGCGATTCAGCCGACAATTTCGCTGGATATGAACTTCGGGCAACACGACCGAGTCGGCGACCGTGCTGTAGGAGTCGACCTTGACCTGTGAGAACAACAGCGATCGCCGGATTTCGGCACCGGAAACGAGACAGCCACCCGAGACCATCGACTGAATGGCCGAGCCGCGGCGACCGTCCTCATCGTGTACGAACTTGGCCGGGGGCGCCTGCCACTGGTGCGTGAAGATCGGCCAGACCTCGTCATAGAGATTCAACTGGGGCGTGACCGAGACGAGTTCCATGTTGGCAGACCAGAAGGCATCGAGCGTGCCGACATCGCGCCAATAGGCCTGTTCGGAGGTCTGGGGATCGCGGAACGGATAGGCATAGACCCGGTAGTCGTCGATGATCGCCGGGATAATGTTCCGCCCGAAATCATGCTGTGTGTTGGGGGTGTCTGCATCCTTGATGACCTGCTCGTAGAGAAACTCCGTGTTGAAGACGTAGTTGCCCATGGATGCGAGGCAGATACCGGGCTTGCCAGGGATCGAGTTCGGTTTCTGGGGCTTCTCGTCGAACGCGATGACGCGCCAGTCCTCATTGACGGTCATGACGCCCATTTGTCCGGCCGCTTCCTCGACCGGCATCTCGACGCAGCTGACGGTCATGTCGGAATCCAGTTCCGCGTGCGCCGCGAGAAACGGTCCGTAGTCCATCTTGTACACGTGATCACCGGCGAGGATCAGCACCTGGCCCGGGCTGTGCGTGCGGATGATGTCGAGATTCTGGTACACGGCGTCGGCCGTGCCCCGGTACCACTCGCCGCCCACGCGCTGGGAGGCCGGCAGGATCTCGACGAATTCCCGCCGTCCGGACCCGTACCCGGACCAGCCGTGGACCAGGTGCCGGATCAGCGAGTGCGCCTTGTACTGGGTCAGTACGCCGATGCGACGCACACCCGAGTTGATGCAGTTCGACAACGCGAAGTCGATGATGCGGTATTTGCCACCGAAGTACACGGCGGGCTTGGCGCGCCAGTGCGTGAGTTCGTGCAGGCGCGAACCCTGTCCGCCGGCAAGGATGAGTGCCAGCGTGTCGCGCGTGAGCAGGCTGACGTGGCGTGGGTTTTTCTTAACCTGTTGATCCATCTTGAGACAATCCGCGATCCGAGGCAGTAACCATGGAAGCGATATTGTCGCAAACTTCGGGTGTCAGTTGCGAATCGAGCACACGCCAGCGCCAGTTGCCGCCGGCCGTTCCGGGTATATTGATGCGTGCCTCGGACCCCAGCCCCAGGTAGTCCTGCAGCGGAGCGATCGCAAGCTGCGCGCGCGTTGCGAACGCCGCGCGGATCATGTCGAAGTGTATGGTCTCGGGCGAACCGCCGGTCCGCTCGAGCGCAATCTCCTGTGTTTCCCTGATGTCGTCGGCGGTACGGATGTCGCCCGGGCTGCCCCGAAACCACCCCAGCGTCGTGTCGTTGTCGTGGGTGCCGGTGTAACAGACGCAGTTTTCCTCGACGTCGTCCAGGCTGAATGTATCGCTCGCGATATCGAACTGCAGCACGACCATGCCGGGAATATCGTGGCGTTCCCGCAGCGCCTCGACTTCGGGCGTGATGACCCCGAGATTCTCGGCCACGATCGGTAATTTGCCGAGCGCATCGCTCATCGCATCGAAAACGGCATCGCCGGGGCCCGGCTCCCAGGAGCCGTGGCGCGCGGTCTCCGAGTCCGCCGGAATCGACCAGTAGGCTTCGAAACCGCGAAAGTGGTCGATCCGGACCAGATCGGCCAGCTCGGCTGTGGCACGAAGGCGTTCTACCCACCAGGAATAGTGGTCCTGCGCGTGCCTGTCCCACTCATAAAGAGGATTCCCCCACAGTTGCCCATCCTCGGAAAAATAGTCGGGCGGCACGCCCGCGACAGCTTCGGGATGCCCGTCCCGGTCGATCTTGAGCAGTTCGGGGTGCGCCCAGGCATCAGCGCTGTCGAGGGCGATGCAGATCGGCATGTCGCCGAACAGGCGGATTCCCTGCCGGTGAGCGTATTCGCGCATCCGTGCCCATTGCTCGAAGAACAGGAACTGGATGACCTTGATGTCGGCGATCTTCGCATCGGCCTCGGCCTCAAGCGCCGCGAGCGCCGCCGGGTCGCGCCTCACGTATTGTGGGTCCCAGGCTGGCCAGGGTTGCTCATCATGGCGCGTCTTGAGAATGCGAAACAGTGCATAGTCATGCAGCCACTCTGCATCGTTTTCGGCTACAAAGCGGTCGCAGGCGGCCTTGAGTTTTGCGCTGGCGCGGTCCTCGAAGCGCCCGGCGGCGAGTTGCAACAGCCTGTTCTTGGCCGGTATCAGGCGACCGTAGTCGACGTGGTCCTGCGGCAGCGCCGTCAGTTCGCCGAGTTCGTGCTTGCTGAGCAGGCCTTTGTCCGTCAGGTCGCGCATATCGATCAGCATCTCGTTGCCGGCGAAGGTCGACAACGGCTGATACGGGGAATCGCCGTACGCCGTCGGCCCGGTCGGCAGGAACTGCCAGACCGAGAGTTCCATCTCGCGAATCTGGTCGATGCAACCATTCGCTGCCCTGCCGAGTTCGCAAATGCAATAGGGACCAGGCAGGGTAGTTATGTGCAGATTTA
>JARRMH010000069.1:0-9198 GCA_037386205.1 Woeseiaceae bacterium
AGCTGCGCCATCGCATCCGCGACGCTGCGACCGCCGCCGGTTTCGCCGGCGTACTCGCCGACGAACGAATAGATGGCCGCGGCGGCGAGCCAGAGCAGGCCGGCGCCGACGAGCAGCGCGCCGATGAGGTAGGTGTCGTCGAGCCTGGCGACAGGTGACATCAGGACGATGCCGACACCGATCGTCAGCAGACCGGCAGCACCGGCCGACCAGCCGGTCAGCTGTCCGCGGATTTTTTTCGGAATCGTCTTGCCGAGCACATCCTTTGACGACACGGAACAGAACCCCCGGGCGAGGCTGAAGGCCGTAACGAGACCGAGAATCGCCCACCCCGCTGCACTGCCCTCGAGCCGCCAGGCAACGATACCGATGCCGACGATGCAGGCGGCCTGAACCAGGCTCCCGACGACCCAGACCCACTTGCGAATCGGCAACCGGCGGATGACTCCGCCAATGAACAGTTGCGGTATCAGCGAGCCGGATTCGCGGATCGGCACGAGCAGCCCGAGCACAAACGGCGGCGCGCCAACTGCTGTCGTCAGCCACGCCAGTGTCGTTTTCGGGCTCGCGATCGCGTCACCGAGTTTGGTCAGGAAATAGCTCGCGAGCAGATAGAAGAAACTGCGCGGCGACTCCCGACAAGCGCGCTCATCGATTTCACGACAGAGACGCGCATCTTCTTCATTGGTCAGTTTTTCGTATAGATCGTCCGCCAGCGCCATGCTGTGAACTTGTCCGTCAGAAGCCTTGGCCGTGTTTCGAAATGTATCATGGCAATCAGGAGATCACGATTTCATGGATACTTGGCTGGTATGCATGAGGAGATCGACAGCGTCGACAGTTTCATGGAGTGGCTCGAACCGCGGCATCCGGGGGAGACCGAGTTCCTGCAGGCCGTGGGTGGCGTCGTCGAGCACGTGCTGGACACGGTTCGCGAGCACCAGGGCTATCGTGAACAGCGCATCCTGCAGCGCCTGACCGAGCCGGATCGCATCATCACCTTTCGCGTCGTCTGGGAGGACGATGACCACGTGCCGCAGATCAATCGCGGTTTCCGCATCCAGCACAGCAACGCGCTCGGACCGTACAAGGGAGGCCTGCGCTTCGACCCCTCGGTCAACCAGAGCATCCTGAAATTCCTGGCTTTCGAACAGCTGTTCAAGAACAGCCTCACCGGCCTGAATCTCGGCGCCGGCAAAGGCGGATCGGACTTCGATCCGAAGCGTCATTCGGACGCCGAGATCATGCGTTTTTGCCAGGCGTTCATGACGGAACTGGCGCGGCACATCGGCCAGCTGACCGACGTACCGGCCGGCGACATCGGCGTGGGTGCCCGCGAGATCGGCTACCTGTTCGGTCAGTACAAACGTCTCGAGAACCGGTTTTCCGGTGCATTGACCGGCAAGTCGGTCGGCGCGGGTGGCAGCCGCCTGCGCACCGAGGCGACCGGCTACGGGGCGGTCTACTTCCTGTGCGCCATGCTCGCCGAAGCCGGACAGGAGATCGAGGGGAAACGTATCGCCGTCTCCGGCGCAGGCAACGTGGCGGTGCACGCGGCCAGGAAGGCGCAGTCGCTCGGCGCCATCGTGACGACCCTGTCGAACCGGCACGGCACCTTGATCAAGGACGACGGTTTGTCGGCGCAGGACATAGAGACGGTCAGGACACAATACGACGGCGACCTGTCATCGATAGCAGAATCGGTGTCGGCCCGATGGCTCGACGACGAAAAGCCCTGGTCGAGCGGCTGCGACGTGGCCATCCCCGCGGCTACGCAGAATGAAATCGACGCGGACGATGCCGGCGTTCTGATCGAGTCCGGATGCGAACACGTCGTGGAGGCCGCCAACATGCCGCTGACGCGCGCGGCAGAACGCGCCTTGGATGATGCCGGTGTCGTCATTGCGCCGGGCAAGGCGGCAAATGCAGGTGGCGTGATCGTCTCGGGCTTCGAGATCACGCAAAACCGGCTCGGCCGCGCCTGGCCGCTGGAAAAGCTCGATACCGAACTCAGGGAAGCGATGCAGGACGTATTCAGTCGCAGCAAGGAATTCGGTGACAGCGATGGCCGCGTCGATTACCGGCGTGGCGCTGATCGGGCCGGCTTTGACCGCGTCGCTCGTGCCGTGGTGGCGTCCGGCATCATGTAGCAAATCATGCCGTCCGGCTGGCAGGAAAAAGTTAGTCGGACTCGGCGTAGGTCTCGGTGGCGTAGCGCAGGAACTCGAGGCGCTCCGACCAATAGTCTGTCGGCAACCCGCACTTTTGCTTGAGCTGCCCCAGGAACTGCTGCGGATCGGGGAGCGACTCCCAGACCTTCGGCAGGAACGTCGCGCGGCGCCCGCCTTCGATGATGACGAGCCCGTCCGTGTGCGGCGTCAGGCAATCGAGAAGCTCGGCCTCGCTGTTGCACGGGATCGCTTCCATGGGCGTGAGAACGGAGACCTCGAGCTCGAGCGCGCCGAACTCGTCCTGGCGAACCGGCGCAAAGCGCGAGTCGCGAAACGCGGCCTGGAAGGCCGAGTGGGCGACGTCGCTTGCGAGCGGCAGTTCCGCCTCGAGCCGGCCGCAGCAACCGCGCAAGGCGCCGTCGAGTCGCAACGTCGTAAATGTCGCACCCGGACTCGACAACGTCGCGGGCCATTCGGCGAGGTCGACCGGTAATGGCTTGCTGTGGACCAGGCCGTGTTCGATGGAGCGGCGTGCAAGCCGCAGCAATTGCGGTCCGGGCCCTTCGAGGCGATCAGGCGAGTGCATAGGCACCGTATCCGACCACCCTGCCCCGGTCCCCCGCGGTGTCGCCGGAGTTCCTGACATCGAGTGTTCGGATGTCGAGGTTGCGCTTGCTCGCGGCACGCAGCAGACCGTTTAACGCGTAGGCCCCACACGCCTCTTCGCCGTCCAGCGTGGTCTCGAGGGCTTCGATTCGTGCCGTCGTGTTGGCGTCGATGTCCCGGGCGTCATCGTAATTGTGGAAGTGGGAAAGGTCCGAGCTGGCGACGATCAGTGTTTCGTCGCCGCCCCACAGCGTTTCGAGCACGCGCTCGACCTCGGGCGCGGGACAGGCGCCGACGACGATCGGGACTACGCGGAAATCATCCAGCACCGCCTGCAGGAACGGCAGGTGCACTTCGAGGCTGTGTTCATTGGCATGGGCCTCGTCCGAGACTGCCACGCGCGGCAGACCGAGTATCTCCCCAACCGCTTCTGTGTCGACAGGCACGTCGCCGAGCGGCGTCGAGAACGCATCGACCGAAGGCAAGGCCATGCCCCGCAGACAGACGCGATGCGCGGGGCCAATCAAAACGACCCTGCGGATGCGGTCCCGTCGGCTTTCGAGCAGCCGATAGGCATGGGCTGCGGTCGGACCCGAGTACTGGTAACCGGCATGCGGCGCAATGATCGCCTTGGGTGTGCCGTCGCCGGCTGGCGCCGAGGCAAGCAATTCCGCGACCACAACTTCGAGCGACGGCCTGTCGGCCGGGTAAAAGAGGCCCGCGACGGCTGCGCGTCGGGCTTTCATCGGTTTGCGCAATACGGCAGCATCATGCTTGGTTATTGGGGATTAAACGCCATATATCAAGTATGAAAGACACGGTCGTCAGCACCCGGTACTGGCATCGCGAGGCCGATGGGCGGCTGCAGTGCGACCTCTGCCCGCGCCACTGTCGCCTGCGGGACGGGCAACGCGGCCTGTGTTACGTGCGCCAGCGACTCGATGACGAGGTCAAACTCGTCACCTACGGCCGCTCGTCGGGCTTTTGCGTCGATCCGATCGAGAAGAAACCGCTCAATCACTTTTTCCCGGGCAGCAGCGTGTTGTCGTTCGGTACGGCCGGCTGCAACCTGGCCTGCAAGTTCTGCCAGAACTGGGATATGAGCAAGTCCCGCGAGATGGACACGCTGGCCGACAGCGCCAGCCCCGAGCGCCTCGCCCAGGCGGCCGCCGAGTACGGCTGCCGCAGTATTGCCTATACGTACAATGATCCGGTGATCTTTTTGGAGTACGCCGTCGACGTTGCCGCGGCGTGCCGCGAAAAAGGCGTGCATTCGGTGGCGGTCACCGCCGGATACGTCGACCCCGAGCCGCGCGTCGAGTTTTTCGACGCGATGGACG
Source organism: Woeseiaceae bacterium (assembly GCA_037386205.1). Lineage (GTDB taxonomy): Bacteria > Pseudomonadota > Gammaproteobacteria > Steroidobacterales > Woeseiaceae > UBA1847. The sequence goes on from JARRMH010000069.1 coordinate 4,118, forward strand.
CGGTCAATGTCGATCTCAAGGCCTTCACCGACCGCTTCTACCACAAGGTTTGCGGCGGCCATCTGGCGCCCGTTCTGGAGACGCTCGAGTACATTCATCATGAAACGGATGCCTGGCTCGAGACGACGACGCTGCTGATCCCGGGAGCAAACGATTCCGACGCGGAGCTCCACGAACTGACGCAGTGGGTCGTCGAGCATCTCGGTCCCGACGTGCCGATGCACTTCTCGGCATTTCATCCCGACTGGAAGATGCGCGACATCCCGCGCACGCCGGCAAAGACACTCAGCCGCGCCCGCAGGATCGCCATGGACAACGGCGTGCACTTCGCCTACACGGGCAACGTCCATGACAGCGACGGCGGCAGCACCTGGTGCCCCGCCTGCCGGGAACTTGTCATCGAGCGGGACTGGTACGAGCTCGGCGCGTGGCATCTCGATGAGCAGGGCGCCTGCCGCAACTGCACAACGCCGATCCCGGGGCATTTCGATGCGACGCCAGGCCGTTTTGGCGCGCAGCGGATACCGGTTCGGGTCGCGATCTAGGCTGCCCCGCGCAAGAGACGCAGTACAATGCGCGGCATGGCGCTAACGAATTTCACCTGCCGGGTCGGCCGATTGTTGGCGGCCTGCCTCCTGGGCTCATGGGCACTGTCTTCCGCGGCGATGGAGCTGACGTTTCGGCCCGTCGGTGAGAATCGCGGGCTGGACGCCAGTATGCCTGTCGATCTGCTCGTTGACCGACGCGGCTACCTGTGGATCGGCTCGCGCGAAGGGCTCTTCCGCTACGATGGCTACCAGGCCACGCTCTTCAAGCCTGATGCAGACGACCCCACGTCGATCACCGATCTCGATATTCGCGCATTGTACGAGGACAGCGACGGAATTATCTGGATCGCAACCAACACCGGCGGATTGAATCGCTTCGATCCCACGAGTGGCGACTTTGTCCATTTTCGGCACCGCTCCGACGATCCGAACACGATCAGCCACGACAGCGTTTATGGCATCACCGAGGGACCGAGTGGCGATCTCTGGATGGGAACGCAGATCGGACTCAGTCGACTGGATCGCGACACGGGATTGTTCACCCGCTACCTCAATGATCCCAACGACCCGCGTTCCCTCTCGGGGGACTACGTGTTCACGGTACTGCGGGACCGGCAGAACGTTCTGTGGGTCGCGACCATTGGTGGCGGGTTGAACCGCTACAACAGCGCAACCGATGACTTTTCGATGTTCGACCTTGCCGCAATGAGTGGCGGCCGCGCGAGTGAGAACGACGTGTTTGCCCTTGCGGAAGACGCGGCACAGAACCTGTGGGTCGGCACGCGGTCCGGCCTGTTGCGCCTGGACCCGGGACGTGTCCGGGCAGATCGCATCGACCTTGCCGATCCGACCGGCAATGAACCGGTCGTTACCGAACTCAAGATCGACAAAGACGGCGGCCTGTGGCTCGGAACCATCAGCCGCGGTGTCATCCATGTCGATGCGAACACGCTCGAATGGACGGCCTACACGGATTATGACAAGTCCGAGATCGGCGGTTTGGCTGCTCAGCCACAGCTCAGTCTGCTAATTCGGGAAGACCTGTTGTTCGTTGGCACGTGGGGTGCCGGCCTCTGGGCCGCGCGTATTCCGGATACAGAGTTTGAGCTGTACGGCGAAGAATCGCCTGTGCGGGGACTCCGCTTCCAGACCATTACCGCGATAGTGGCAGGTGAATCGGCGGGTCAGCCCGTGGTCGGGAGTTTCGGCGGTGGTGTACAGCCGCTCGACATCGAATCCGCGTCCTTCCAGGTGCTCTCCGAGGAACCGGCGGAAGTTGCTTCGGCAGGCGTAATGTTCCTCACGCGAGGCCGGGACGGAAGTCTGTATGCGGCAACGACGGACGGGCTGCTCGTGCTGGGAGAGCAAGGGCGGCTTATTGGATCGTTTGCGTACCAGCCCGGCGAGGAAGACGGCCTCGGTGAGGGTTACGTAACGGGCTTGCTGGCTGACGACGACGGCGGAATGTGGGTTGGCGTCGGCGGCAGCGGTCTCTACAGGCTGGATACTTCGACATCGACATTCGAGGCCTATCGTCACGATGCAGCTGACCCGGCGTCGTTGAGCGGCGACTACATCACATCGCTCCTGGCCGAAGGAAGCGACCGGATATGGGTGGGCACACGGTCCAATGGCCTCAACCTCTGCCGGAAATCCCCCTGGGACTGTCAGCACATCGGCAGTGACCCCGATGCGCCGCTGCAGCTCGGCCACTACCATGTGACCCAAATCTATCGTGATTCGAGATCGAGAGTCTGGGTGGCCACTGATGGCGGCGGGCTTCATCAGATCCGTATGGATGCCGCCGGCGATATTTCGGACATCAGGCGATGGACGGACGACGACGGTCTGATTAACGACGGCGTCATGGCGATCGAGGAAGACGCCGACGGCAGCCTGTGGCTCAGCACGCGCCACGGCTTGTCCCGTCTCGATACGAGCCAGGGGCGGGTTACGAATTACATCGCGCAAACTGGCCTGCCCGCGACGCATTACAATGCGCACGCATCGGCGCGGGACGAGAAATACATCTATTTTGGCAGTGCCGAAGGTGTGTTGGTCATTCCGCGCGGGCGACCTTTCGTTGCACGTGAGCCCGCGGTTACGCGAATTACGCGCATTGAGAAACTCGGCGCGACGCCCATCCGGCCTTCCACAGGCTGGGTCCCGGACGTCCTCAAGGCCGAGCATCGGGATGCGCTGGCCGTCAATTTTGTGTCGCTCGATTTTGCAGAAGTGCCCCACGATTACCAGTTTCGGCTCCAGGAGGACGCCGAATGGACGCCTCTCGGCCAACGAAACGAGGTGACCTTTCTCAACCTCGCGCCCGGAGAGTACCGGTTCGCGGCGCGCGGTCGGGACGTATTCGGCCTGTGGAGCACGTCGGAACCGCTCGAGATTCGGATCATTCCGCCGTTCTGGATGTCGACCTGGTTCAGGCTCCTGATGGTTGCTGTGGTTTTCGGTGCCATCTTCGCGGCCCACCAAGTCCGGACGGCGCGCCTGAAGAAGAGCGCAATCGAGATCGAAAGACTGGCCGCATTGCGAGAACAGGCACTCGAGGAAGCGCTGGGCACAGAATCGGAATTATCCGGCCTCACGCCGCGCCAGAAAGAGGTGTTGCAACTGATTGCCGAAGGGTACTCGACACGGGACATCGCGGAACGGCTGAGCGTGAGCGTCAAGACGATCGAAACGCACCGCGCGCGCCTGATGGAACGTCTCGATATCTTCGATGTGCCCGGCCTGGTGCGGCTGGCAATCCGCGCGCGGCTCGTTTCACCACACGACTGAAGTTACTCGAGCTTACCGCCGTAACCGACTGAAACCCGGTACTCGGGACACCCAGGTAGGGGATTCCCTGACCCGGTTTTTCGGCAAATTCAGGCATCTCCCGATTGTGCAGCGCCCCCCTGCCCGTATGGTTGCCGCAGGTCCTTGACCGCTTCCACTAACGACTTTAAAAGACAGGGGAAAACTATGTTTGATTCGAGCACGATACGTGCCGGGTTGCTGGGCATCGCGGGCGCGATGCTGCTCCTGTTCGGCCCCGTAGCCTCCGCTACCAAGCTGAACAGCCAGAACCTCACGCAACTGATCACGGCATCCGAGAGCATCATTTCCGGTACCGTCAAAGAGGTATTTGACGGCATCGATGACGACGGTGTGCCCTTCACGCAGGTGACCATCTCGGTCCACAGCGTGGCGAAAGGAAACGTTCCCGCGCAGCAGGATTACACTTTCCGCCAGTTTGGTTTGCTCGCGCCGAGGACCATGGAGAACGGCCACAAGCTGCTGGCTGTAGCGCCGGAGGGTTTTGCACGCTGGTACGAAGGGGAAACCGTCGTGGCGTTCATGTACAAGCCTGCGTCGCGGACCGGCCTGCAAACGACGGCTGGCCTGGCACAGGGCAAGCTCAGCCTGAGCAACAACATGCTCGCCAATCAATTCAATAACGCCGGCATGTTCGAAGGCGTCGAAATCGACGCGGCGTTGCTGACCCCGGAACAGCAGAACATGCTGACGACACCCGGCGCAGTCGACGCGAGGGCCTTTATGGACCTCATCAGCCGCGCGGTTGAGGAAGGCTGGATCGAGAACGGGGAGATGCGCTAATGAAGGCTTCAGCTATCAAGTACACGGCTGTACTGGCGATGCTCGCCGGCACTGCACACGCTGCCGGCCCGCTCTACACCACCGACACCAATCCTCCGGTACCGCTGAAATGGGACATGAGCAACGGCCCGATTCCCGTCTACACCGACGGCGGTGACGCCTTTGCTTTCGATTATGACGGTGTGACACCGTTCATCACGGTCGAACGCGCCAACGAGATTACGCAGTTCGCCTTCGACCAGTGGAACGATGTTGCCACTTCGACCTTCGAAGCGCAGATCGCCGGCACCATCGAGTCGCAGACCGGCATTGCCGACGTCACGGGCGCGAACGCTGAACAGATCTACTTCGTCGAGAACGGCTATGGCTTCTGGGTCAACTTCGACACGGACGGCAGTATCCTCGAGGAGTACTTCGGTGTGTCTCGTGATGCCGTTCTCGGTATCGCGTTCCCGGAGTTCAGTGACGGTAACGGCAACATTATCGAAGCCACAGCTGTTCTGAACGGCTGGTATGTGAGTGAGGACGATATCGACGGCAACTGGGTCGCCGGCGTCTTCTCGCACGAGTTTGGTCACGCGATCAACCTGTCGCACTCGCAGGTCAACGGACCGATGGTGTACAACAGCTACACCTATGCGCCGAGGTACCCGGGCGTTCCGGGGTGCGGCCTCGACCCGGTCTATCGCTGGGATTATCCGCCTAACGTAGCGGGCCGTGCCGACCCCAACTGGATCGAGACGATGTACCCGTTCATCAACAGCATCGCGGAATCCGGCGCGGCACAGAGCACGGTCGATCATCCTGACGACCAGGCGGCGATTTCGAACCTCTACCCTACCGGTGATTATCTCGCGACGACGGGTTCGATTTCGGGAACGCTGCGTCTCAAGGATGGCACGACCGAGTACAGCGGCA
>JARRMH010000070.1:0-9136 GCA_037386205.1 Woeseiaceae bacterium
GCCATGAGCTTCGCCGCCTCCTTGCTGTACGCGCCGATCAACTGGTACGGCGGCGCCGCCGGGTTGGTTAGCGGGCCCAGCACGTTGAACACGGTGCGTACCTCACGGAGGCGGCGAATCTAATCGCCGACACGCTGGCCGCCATGCCGCTCGAGCGCGCGTTCGTCGTCCACGGCGACCCGGGCTGGGACGAAGCCACGCCGGCCGGCGACTTCGTGCTGTACGACGTGCGCCCGGGAACTGTCACAGAAGAGATGCGGTCGCCTTCCGACTACGGTCTGGATGTCTGCAGGCCGGAGGACCTCGAAGGGGGCGATGCCGAGCACAACGCGCGCGAGCTGACCCGCGTGTTTACGCGCGAGGACCGCGGCGCGCATCGCGATGCGCTGCTGATGGGCACGTCGCTCGTCCTCGAGTGCCAGGGCACGGCCAAGGACGCGCGCGACGGCGTCGCCATCGCCGAGGCCGTGATCGACGACGGTCGAGCAGAGAAATTTCTTGGCGCGTTGCAAGACCACTTTGCGGCCCGATGAGCGACTTCCTGCAAGCCATGGCCCAAAGCAGCGCCGCCCGCGCCGCGCAGGCCCCCGCGTTCACCGCCGCCGACTTCGACAAGCCGGTCGTCCCGCTCGACCCCGGCCCCTTCGGCATCATCGCCGAGATCAAGAACCGCTCCCCCGCCGAAGGCCAATTAAGGTGTCAGTCACCTTTTACCGAGTCTAAAGGTGTCAGTCACCTATTTTCCCGAGCGCGGGACTACGCGCAAGGCGGCGCCGCCGCCATTTCCGTGCTGACCGAGCCCAGTCGCTTCGATGGAGCGCTCGCGCATCTCGAGGAAGTCGTGGCCGCGGTGCCGAATACGCCGGTCATGCGTAAGGATTTTCTCGTCGACCCGGTGCAGGTGCTTGAAGCGCGTGCGGCGGGGGCGAGCGGCGTCCTGCTCATAACCACGATGCTCGACGACAGCACACTGGGCGCGATGCTGGACTGCGCGTTCGAGCACCGCATGTTCGTGCTGCTGGAATCGTTCGACGAGGACGATCTGCATCGTTCGGCCCGGTACCTGAATCGCGACGGGCAACTCCTGATCGGCGTCAACACGCGCAACCTGCGCACGCTCGAGGTGGACGGCGATCGCCTGCAGCGGTTCTCGACATTGCTGCCCGATACGCACTGTGTTGCGGAAAGCGGGCTGCGCGAGGCGCAGGATGCCGCCAGGGTGGCCGGCTGGGGCTACACGATGGCCCTCGTCGGGACCGCGCTCATGCGCAGCGAGGACCCGGCTGCGCTGATCGCGTCAATGCGCCAGGCAGGAGCGGCGGCATGTTCGTGAAGATCTGCGGACTATCGACCGCTCAGCACGTCGAGGCGGCCGTCGCCGCGGGTGCCGATGCCGTCGGTTTCGTGTTCGCGGATTCGGTACGACGAGTCGAACCGGCACGTGCGGCAACGCTCGCACATTCGGTACCGGACACCGTCAAGAAGGTGGCCGTCATGCTGCACCCGTCGAATGAAGAGTGGCAGCATGTCATGCATGCGTTTTCGCCCGACGTCCTGCAAACCGACGCCGAGGATTTCGCCGCCCTCGACATTCCCAGCGGCATCGATACCTGGCCCGTCTACCGCGAGAAAAATACGGTGACTGACACCTTTGGAGTGAGTCTAAAGGTGACTGACACCTATTTGTACGAGGGGGCGAGGAGTGGCCGGGGGGAGACCGTCGACTGGTCTGTTGCGGCCGGGATCGCGCGGCGGGGGAAGATGATCCTTGCCGGCGGGCTCAGCGTCGATAACGTTGCCGCCGCCATTGCCACGGTCAGGCCATTCGGCGTCGACGTCTCGAGTGCGGTAGAGTCGGCGCCGGGTATCAAGGACCCGGCCCTGATCGAAGAATTCGTGAATGCGGCGCGAGCCGCGGAGAAGAACCTATGAGTGCAGTGCTGCAGAGCAACGAGGCCGAAGCGCTACTCGCCGCGGCAATTCGCGGCGAATTGCCGGACGCGCGCGGCCGCTTCGGTCCGTTCGGCGGGCGCTACGTACCCGAGACGCTGGTCCCGGCATTCGAACGCCTGGAGGCGGGTGTCCGGGAACACCTGCACGAGACCGCTTTCCAGGAAGAATTCCGGCGCGAATTGCGCGAGTGGGTCGGCCGTCCGACTGCGCTCACGCATGCGACGCGGCTGTCCGAGGCGTGGGGCGCCGACGTGTGGCTCAAGCGCGAAGACCTCGCCCATACGGGTGCGCACAAGATCAACAACGCGATTGGCCAGGCGCTCCTCGCGAAGCGCCTCGGCGCGGAACGCGTCATCGCCGAGACCGGCGCCGGGCAACACGGAGTTGCATCGGCCGCCGCCTGCGCCCGCGTTGGCCTGCCGTGCACCGTCTACATGGGCGCCGTGGACATGGAGCGCCAGGCGCCGAACGTCGATCGTATGCGTCGGCTCGGCGCCGACGTGGTCGCCGTGGAATCGGGGGACAAGACCCTGCGCGCTGCCATCGACGAGGCCCTGCGTAACTGGGTGACCGATCCGCACGGCATCTACTACCTGCTCGGTTCGGCCGTGGGCGCCCACCCTTACCCCTATCTCGTGCGCGAACTGCAGTCGGTGATCGGCCAGGAGTCACGCCAGCAGATGCTCGAGCAGGCCGGCGCGCTGCCCGATGTCGCGTTTGCCTGCGTGGGCGGTGGCTCCAACGCGATCGGCCTCTTCTACCCGCTGCTCGGCGACGACATCGAGCTGATCGGCGTCGAAGCCGGCGGCACGGGCAACGGGCTCGGCCAGAATGCCGCCACGCTCGCGACCGGCACACCCGGCGTCCTGCAGGGCTCGTATACGATGATCCTGCAGGACGACGACGGCCAGGTGCAGGAGACGCACTCGATTTCGGCCGGCCTCGATTACTCCGGCGTCGGTCCCGAGCATGCGCTCCTGCAGGCCACCGGCCGGGTGAAGTACATCTCGGCACGGGACGATGAAGCACTCGAGGCGCTCGAGGAACTGTGCGCGGCCGAGGGCATCCTCACCGCGCTCGAAACCTCGCATGCTTTCGCGGCCGCGAAACATTATGCAGACGAGAATCCGGGCGCGAAGATCCTGATCGGAAACTCCGGCAGGGGCGACAAGGATATGCCGACGTTGACCAGGTACCCCGCAAGGATTCGCAGCCATGCAAGCGCATGAACGCATCGCGGCGGCGATCGGTACCGCCAACGAGGAAGGTCGCCCTGCGCTGATCCCGTTCCTGACGGCCGGCTATCCCGAGCCTGCGGATTTCATCGCAACGTTAAAACGCATCGCGGCCGAGGGCGACGTCGTCGAACTCGGCATCCCGTTCTCCGATCCGATGGCCGATGGCATGACGATCCAGCGATCGAGCTTCGAGGCGCTGCGCAAGGGCGTGAGCCTCAGCTGGATCTTCGACCAGCTCGATGCTGCAAAGGGGCAGATCGATGCGCCACTCGTGATGATGTCGTATCTCAATCCGCTGCTCGCCTTCGGCTACGACGAGCTCGCCGAGCGCGCGCTCGCCACCGGCGTCTGCGGTTTTATCGTCCCGGACCTGCCGTTCGAGGAGTCGGACGAGATCCGCACCGCACTCGAGGCCCGAGGGCTCGGGCTGGTGCAGCTCGTGACGCCGGCGACACCCGACGAGCGCCTTGCCACGCTGTGCGCGGCATCGCGCGGTTTCGTCTACGCGGTGACGATCACAGGCATCACGGGAGGCGACGCGGGCCTGCCCGACGACCTCGCCGACTACCTCGACCGGGTTGCCGGCGTCTCGGCACTGCCGGTCTGCGCCGGTTTCGGCATCCGCTCGGCAGAGGACGTCGCCAACGTGGGCCGGCACGCCGCCGGCGCCATCGTCGGTTCGGCGCTGGTCGAGGTCCTCGAGCGCGGCGACGATCCGCAACCGTTTCTCGCGTCGCTCCGATGAAAAAACTGACGTCGGCCGAATCGCTGATCCTGATCAATCATTACAAGAACCTGCTCGCTGCGGAAGGTATTCGCACCGAGGTCCGCAACCAGCACCTCGGCTCGATCATGGGCGAGGTGCCGTTCTTCGAGACCTGGCCGCAGCTCTGGGTGGTGAACGACCTGGATTTTGATCGCGCCCAGCAGCTGATCGAGGCGGCGGAGGAAGAAAGCCCCGGGGAGCCCTGGACCTGCGGCAAATGCGGTGAGCAGAACGAAGGGCAGTTCTCGGCGTGCTGGAAGTGCGGCGCGTCGATCGATAACCAGTAGCGACCGCAATCCGATAATTCCGGGGACAGTTTCGGTAATTACCCCGGAATTATTCCCGAAATTACGGCATGCCGCGGGCGAGCAGCGTCGTGCCGGCGATCTCGCTGCGCAGCACGGCTGATACTTCTTCCGGCTGCATCGGCCGGGCGATCAGAAACCCCTGCGCGAGGTTGCAGTTGGCGCCCTTCAGGAACTCGAGCTGTGGCAGTGTTTCGATGCCCTCGGCCGCAACCTCGATATCGAGGCCCTGCGCCATCGCGATCGCTGCGCGCACGATGCGCTGGTGGCTGTCGTTGTCCACGATATCCGCGACGAGTTCGCGATCCAGGACGAAACTGTCGATGAAACCGCTGTCCAGTGACTCGAACGAAACGTCCCGGGTGCCGAACTGATCGAGTGAGAGGCGCACGCCCAGCTTGCGCAATCCGCGCAGCGTTTCCCGTTCCGCCGATCGCCGCCGCACGATATCGCCGTCGCCGATCTCGAGTTCGATGCAGCCCGGGTCGAGCATCGTATCGCCCAGCGCTTTCGCAACGACGTCGACGAGGCGCTTGTGCATCAGCTGTTGCGCCGAGACGTTGATCACGACCGACAGGTCGGGCAGCTCGAAGCGCTGTTGCCAGCCGGCCAGTTGCCGGCTGGCCGTCTCGATGACCCAGTCGCCCGCGGAATGGATCAGACCCGAGCTCTCGAGTATCGGCAGAAACCGTGCGGGCGGCAGCAGACCGAAGCGCGGGTGTTGCCATCGCAGCAATGCCTCGAGGCCGATCAGCCGGCCGGTCATCAGGTCGATACGCGGCTGGTAGTGCAGCACGAATTCGTTACGGACCAGTGCATGCCGCAGGCCGACCTCGAGCTCCTCGCGCTGCTCGAGCTTGGCATTGAGGGCCGTCGAGTAATACTGGAAGCGCCCGCCGCCGCGCTTCTTCGCCTCGTACATGGCGATGTCCGCCGCCTTGACGAGACGCTCGGCGTTATCCCCCGCGTCCGGGTACAGCGCGATACCGATGCTCGGTGTTGCATACACTTCGCTGTTGTCGACATCGTATTTTTCGGACAACACGAGCAACAGCTTTTGCGCGGCCGCCGCCGCGTTGCCGGCTTCGCCGAAGTCCTCGAGACAAACGACGAACTCGTCGCCTCCCCAGCGACCCGTAAAGTCGCCGATGCGCACATTGTTTTTCAGTCGCGTGGCGACCTGGCTCAGCAGGGCATCGCCGCTATCGTGCCCGAGGGTGTCGTTGACGGACTTGAAGCGATCGAGATCGACGAACAGGGCGGCCAGCGTCGAACCTTTCCGCTGGGCGCGGCCGATGGCGCGTGACAGCTGTTCGAGAAACAGGCTGCGATTGGCGAGCCCGGTCAGCTCGTCGTACTGCGCCTGCTTTTCGAGCCGCGAGGTGCGCGTCGCCTGCTCGGTTATGTCGCGGAATGTGACGATCCCGCCGACCAGCTCGCGGTTGCCGTCATACAAACCCTGCCCGTTGATGCTCAGCAGGATGTCGGGCTGTTCCGGCGAGCGATAAATGGCCACCTGGTTGGTGAATTTTTCGCCATTACGGGCCCGCACCAGCGGCAGGTCACCGGCATCGCGGTAGCCGTCGCCCTTGCCGTCCGTATAGCAGAAGGTTTCTTCCCAGCCCGGGTTGGGCTGAGTGCGCGGACCAAGCCCCAGCATGGAGCGCGCCGCCGGGTTGATATCGAGCACGTGTCCTGCGGCGTCCACGACGATGACGCCGTCGTTGATATTCCGCAGAAACGACAGGACGGATACATCGGTGTCGGTCAGGCGCCGCTTCAGACGACTGCGGTTGACGGCATGATCGAAGATCTCTTCCTGGCGATCGAGCGTCACGTCATCGATACAGATATACCCCTGCGCCCCGGCGCGCATGGCCGCGATACCGCGGTGCTCGTGTTCCTTGAGCGTCAGGGCCACGACGGGGTGAGGCTGGAGCGAGTGGATCAGCTCGGCAAGCGACTTGCGCGACCGGGCGATCAGCGGGCCGGCCTCGAGCAACACGAGGTCGGCGGCGTCGGACGAAATACCCGCGACCTCGAGCGTGTGGTGTCGGGTCAGCGCCGCGCAGCAGGACAGCGTCTCGAGCTCGTCGAGATAGCCGGTCGCAAAATCGCCGCTACCGAGATACAGAATGGAATGGCCTGGCATCTAGAGACTCACAATCGTCAGGGGGCATTTGTCCGTGGATCTGGTTTTTGAATCGCGCTGCGGACAACTGTCATAACGTGCCATAAGTTACTGTCGTTATTGGCCAAGCCCCCGCGAATGATAGCAGGAATCTTTTGCCGGTTGGACAGCGAAAATTCAAACCATCCCAACGCCGACAGCATCCAAAGGTCAGGATAAAGGGAGAAGAGGCATTTGGAAGCGCTTTTGACCGCATCGGGCAGCGACTATAGTCAACGGATGGCAGATACCAAGGACGACCCGGTCGCTGACGAGCAGACCCTGATACGCAGGGCGCAGCGATCGGATGCGCGTGCATTCGAAGCCCTTTATCGGCTGCATGTGGACAAGGTCTACGGACTTTGCCTGCGCATGACGGGAAACGTCAGCGAAGCCGAGGACTGCGCCCAGGAGGCGTTCATCCTCGCCTGGAACAAGCTGGACAAGTTTCGCGGTGACAGCGCTTTTTCGACGTGGCTGCACCGGGTCGCGGTCAACGCTGTTCTCGGCAGGATCCGCAAGTCAAAGCGGGAACAGGACCGGATCCAGGCCGTCGCTGACACCGAGCCGGCGCGCACGACGGCCGCCGATACCGGCGAAATGCGCGACCTGGCCGAGGCGGTCGACCGGCTCCCCGAGGGCGCACGACACGTGTTTGTCCTGCATGCGGTGTACGGCTACACGCATGACGAGGCCGCCGGGATGCTCGGGATTGCGACCGGCACGAGCAAGGCACAGATGCACCGGGCAAGGAGGCTCCTGGCGCAACAACTGGAAAAACAGGGATTTGAATCATGAATTTTGACGACAGGCTCGACCAGGCAGCACGGCAACTCGCGACGGAAATTCCGCCCGAGCGCGACCTGTGGCCCGGTATCGAGCAGGCAATCAGGACCCCGCGGCGCCGTACGCCGTGGCTCGCACAGGCAGCAGCCGTCGTGCTGCTCGTCGGCGCGTCGTCGGGCATTACCTACCTGGCCGTGAAAGACGATACCGGCCCGGTGGTCGCGGTCCAGCCCGAACTGGTTTTCGAGAAAGCCGCGTTCGGTGGCGACTATCACCTCGGCCCGGGCTTCCAGGATGCGCGCAACAGTTTGCGGGCACAGCTCGACGCCGAGTTCGCCAGCCTGTCGCCCAAAGCGCAACAGGACATCCAGGCAAACCTGGACCTGATTCACGAGGCGATCGTCGAAATCAATACGGCGCTCGCTCAAGACCCGGATAACGTCCTGCTGCAGCAACAGCTGCTGCGGGCGTACCGCGAAGAGCTGGCCTTGCTGCGTCGGGTCGGTGGCCTGACACGCAACGTAATGACGAGGAACGATATCTAGCCGCCGCAGACGGCTGGACGGAAAGTGAGAAGGACGATGAAGAAACTATACGTAATGGCATTGGCAACCCTGGTACCGCTCGCCGCCATGGCCGAGGAGATAGACCGCACGCTGGATGCCGCGGCGGACGGCTCGGTGCACATCTCGAATATTTCGGGCTCCGTAAAAGTCGACGGCTGGAATCGCGACGAGGTCCAGGTGCAGGGCTTTCTCGGCCGTAATGTCGAGGAGCTGATATTCGATCGCGATGGCGACCGGATCACGATCAAGGTGAAGGTGCCGAAGAAGGGCAGCCGCGACATCAAGTCCGACCTGCGCGTCTCCGTGCCGCGCGAGAGCTCGATCGACGTTGCGACCGTCAGCGCCGACATCGAGGTCGAGGGCGTGCGCGGGTACCAGAAGCTCGAAGCCGTCAGCGGTGACATCGATACCGAGGCATTCGAAAGCGATGTTCGTGCCGGCACGGTCAGCGGCGACGTCGAGGTCCGCGGCCAGGGCGAGGATACGGAGACGCATGGCAACTCGGTATCGGGTGACGTCGTCTTTTATCGCCTGTCCGGCCAGGTAACGGCCGAATCGGTGAGCGGCGACATCGAGGTCGAGGGCGGCGCTTTCGATCGCGCCGGGTTCAACACGGTCCATGGCGACATCGAGTTCGTGGCCGAGCTGCGCTCCGATGGCAAGCTGACGGCGGAGACCGTCAACGGCGAGGTCGACCTGGATTTCCAGGGCACCGTATCGGGCCGTTTCGATATCGATACGTTCAACGGCGATATTTCGAACTGTTTCGGCCCGAAGCCGGAACGCACGAGCAGGTATGCGCCGGGCCAGGAGCTGAGCTTCCAGGAGGGCAACGGCGACGCCCGGGTCACCGTGTCCACCATGAACGGCGACGTGTCGATCTGTCGCTGATAAAAGCCTGAAATCCTGAGAACGGGCCGCGCTTGCGGCCCGTTTTTTTGACACGATCTGTTACCCTGACGGCCTGAACGCAGTGGTGACCCGATGAACCGACCAGTAAAGATTTTTCTGTGGCTGATCGCAGCCATCGCCGTGCTTTTCGTGATTGCGGCGATCATGTTCTTCTTGCTTTTTGATCCGAACGATTTTCGTGACGACGTCGAACAGGCCGTGGAAGAGGCGACCGGGCGTGAGACCACGATCGGCGGCGATGTCTCGCTGAAGCTTTTCCCGTGGCTCGCCGTCCAGCTCGGCGAGACCCGGCTCGGCAATGCGCCCGGCTTCGGCGATGAGCCGTTTGCGGCCTTCGACGACGTGACGCTGAGCGTGCAGATCCTGCCGCTGATCCTGGAACGCAAGGTGATGGTGGGCACGGCCGAGATCAACGGCCTGCAGCTCAACCTGGCCGTCAA
>JARRMH010000071.1:0-12444 GCA_037386205.1 Woeseiaceae bacterium
CGGCCTGAAACTATCCTCGGTCATACATCACGGAGGCATGATGGGGCCGGAGGCGAGAACGTACGTGCCCGAGATGATTGTCTGTGGTTCGTGTTCGAAGAATTTCGGACTCTATCGGGATCGCGTCGGTAGCCTGTCGTTGCTCGCGAGCGATACAAAAGCGAAGGATATCGTCTACAGCCAGGTCAACAATGTCGTGCGGACGATCTACTCGGTCCCCCCCGACCATGGTGCTGTCGTCGTAGCCACGATCCTGGACGACCCGGAACTGAAGGCAGAGTGGCGCGTCGAGCTGGCGGAAATGCGCGGTCGCCTGCGCGAGATGCGCGTGCTGCTGAACGACGCGCTGGAAGCAAGAGTGCCGTCTCACGACTTCTCGCACCTGGTTCGCGCTCGGGGGATGTTCTGCTTCCTCGGTATCAGCAAGGAGCAGGTCAACAGGCTGAAAAAGGAATACGGCGTCTACATGGTCGGATCCAGCCGCGTCAACACGGCCGGCATCACGGCACACAATGTCACCTACCTCGCCGACGCCATAGCCGCCACCTTATGATCGGTTGTTCGGCCACAGCAGGCGGCTACCGGTGCCGATCGACAGGCGCCGTGCCGTTCCGGCGTTGAGTTCGAGCACGTAGCGGACCGGCTCCTTCGAGGCCTGCGAATCGAGCGTCTGCGGCACCGTGTCGGCAATGACGGACGACACCGTCCCGTCGCTGCGGGCGAACACCATGTCGAGCGGTATATAGGTATTCTTCATCCACATCGAGTGGTGGGCGTCCCGCTCATAGACGAACAGCATCCCGGTGCGGGCCGGCAACTCGCGAATGTACATCAGGCCGCGGCGCTGCAGCTCCGGCGTCGTGGCGAGATAGACATCGAACTCGAGCGTTTCGCCGCGGTCATTGATGACCTCGAGCGACGAGAACTCGAAGACGCCGTCGAGTTCCGGCACGGTCCCCGTCGTGACGGGCGGCTGTGGGCTGCACGCCGCGAGTACCATGACGACGAACGGGAGCAGAAATCTCATGTCTCTCTCCAGTCGGCAATACCGCTGAACTGCAGTTCGCGCACTTCGACAAAGGCGTCCCCATTGAATTCACCCAACGGGCCGACACAGCTCATCTCCCCGGCGACGATGTACCTGCCGGGTGCGGCAGGCAGCGAATCGTTCCGCGTGATGTCGGCCCAGCAGGCACCGAGATTGGGCGTACTGAAAAAGCGGCCGCTGTCCTCGACCGTCACGGTGACGATGGCATCGAAGTCGGACCCCGTCGTGCCGGGGTCGAGATCGGGCATCGCGACGATGACGACCAGGCGTTCGCCGCTGACGTCAGCCGAGAAACGCATCCGCACGCCGCGGTCGTCGGGGCGCGGCATGCTCTCGCATCGCAGCGCCTCGTCGCGCAGGTCGATACTGGTCTGGAGCGCGCCCGTCAACCGGAGCTCGAGGTAGCCGGCTTTGCCGCAGGTCGACCCGGCGGTTTCCTGCGGGGGTTCCGGCGAGGCCTCGGGTTGCGGCACCGGCGCCGGCTCGTTGCGACACGCGGCCAACGCGAGTGCGACGAAAAGCAGTCCCGGTGAATCTCTGAAAGAATGCATTGTCTACGATGGTCCAGAGTCGCAATTTCTACCAATACTACTAAAATGGCACGCCGCCATATCGTCCGGAGTAATTAATGAGCGTCGCGGAACAGTTCCAGAAACTTGAGGCTCACGCCAGCAGCCTGATTATCGGCCAGGCACACCTGATCAATCGCATGCTGATCGCGCTGCTTTGCGACGGTCATCTGCTCGTCGAGGGTGCTCCGGGCCTCGCCAAAACGCGTGCCATCAAGGTGCTCGCCGAGAGCGTCGAGGGGGACTTTCACCGCCTGCAGTTCACCCCGGACCTGCTCCCGGCCGACCTGACCGGCACCGACATCTACCGGCCACAGGAAGGCACGTTCGAGTTCCGCAAGGGACCGTTGTTTCACAACCTGATCCTCGCCGACGAAATCAATCGCGCCCCGGCCAAGGTGCAATCGGCGTTGCTCGAAGCGATGGAAGAGCGCCAGATCTCGGTCGGGGACAAGACCTACCCGCTCGAGGGACTCTTCATGGTCATGGCGACGCAAAACCCGATCGAGCAGGAGGGCACGTACCCGTTGCCCGAGGCGCAGCTCGATCGCTTCCTGCTGCACGTGCAGGTCGGCTACCCGAGCGTCGAAGACGAGCGCCGCATCCTGGTACTCAACCGCGACGAGGCGAAGGCTCGCGAGCGCGATGCGTTCCAGCCGCCCGAGTTGCTGACGAGCGAGGCCGTAATGCAGGCGCGCATGGAAATCCTGAACCTGCATCTCGCCGAGGAACTCGAGGAGTACATCGTCAATGTGGTCGTGGCGACGCGCAATCCCGGTGCCGTTGACGGCTCGCTGGAAGGGCATGTTCTGTACGGTGCGAGTCCGCGTGCAAGCATGGGCATCGACCGGGCCGCGCGGGCCCATGCCTGGCTCGAGGGCCGCGACTACGTCGGGCCCGAGGACATCCAGGCCGTTGCGCCCGACGTATTGCGGCACCGGCTCGTGCTCAGCTTCGAGGCAGAAGCAGACGGCATCGCGCCCGACACGGTCATCAAGGGTATCCTGGACGGCGTCGGGGTGCCCTGAGTCGCGTGGTGCGTCTCGACCAAATTCATGAAGGCGCATCTCCGGTCAGCGTCAGCCAGCCTGGCCTGATCCGGCTCAGCAGCCCTGCACGCGCCATCGCGCTCGACGTGCTGCGCGTCAACTCGCTGCAGACGGGCGCTTACGTGTCGCGCTTTCGTGGCCGCGGCATGGAGTTCGACGAGTCCCGGCCGTACCAGCCCGGAGACGACCCGCGCAGTATCGACTGGCGCGTTACGGCGCGCAGCTCGGAGGCCTATACCAAGCTGTTCCGCGAGGAACGGGAGCGCCCGGTGCTGATCGCCGTGGACCTGCGATCAACGATGCACTTCGCGACCCGGGGCTGTTTCAAGTCCGTGAATGCCAGCCGCGCCGCCGCACTGATCGCGTGGGCGGCACATCATCGCGGCGATCGCCTCGGCGGGCTGATCTTCGGCGATACGATGCACCGCGAGTTGAAACCGCGCCTCGGGCGGCGCTCGGCGTTGCGCTTCATCCACGAGCTCGCGGAACATCGCGACTGGCAGCCGGGCGGCAGTGACGACGTCATGAGCAACCCGTTCAGCCAGGCCATGTCGGCGTTGCGCCGTGTGGCCCGTCCCGGCAGCCTCGTGGTTGTCATCAGTGATTTTCAGGGCTTCGACCGCAGTGCCCAGTCGTATCTTTCGAGCGTGGCCCGGCACAGCGAAGTACTCGCCGTGTTCCTCAATGACCCGATCGAGCGCGAGCTGCCGCCCCCGGGCCGCTACCGGCTGGTCTCCGATGACGACGAGCTCGCCATCGACACGCGGGCCGGCGCAGCGCGGCGCGATTATGAGCAGGCGTTTGCAGAGCGCCTGCAGGTGCTCGAACGCTTCTGCCAGACGTATCACGTGCACCTGATGCCAATGTCGACCGATGACGACCCGGTCCGCACTTTACAGACGGCACTGGGTCGAAGAACTCACTAGCAATGGACGAGAATGCACTGCCACTCAGGGACCTGCACCTGCCCGAGCCGATCGGGTGGTGGCCACTGGCGCCCGGGTGGTGGGTGGTCATCGCGTTGCTGCTCGCCGGCCTCGCCTGGCTGGCGTGGCGCTGGTACCGGGCGTGGCGTCTCAATGCGCCGCGTCGGCATGCGCTGCGCGAACTCAAGCGCTACGAGGCGGAGTACCTCGAGCATCGTGACCCCGTCACCCTCGGCAAGCAGGTGTCGGAACTCTTGCGCCGCGGGATGCTGGCCTACGCGCCACGCGAAGAAGTGGCCGGCCTGACCGGGGAAGCCTGGCTGCGCTGGCTGGACCGCGGTATGCCCGTGCCGTATTTTCATACCGAGGGCGGACGGAGTCTGCTCACGCTGCCGTACCGCGATCCGGACGGCGACCTGTCCGATATCGATATCGGCGCCATGTTGTCGGCCGTGCGCATGCGGCTGCAGGAACCGCCGCGAGGAGCCGCCTGATGTGGTCGCTTGCCTGGCCCTGGGCACTCCTCGCACTGCCATTGCCATGGCTGATGCGCCGGTTGTTGCCCGATGCGCGTGACCTGGCCGAGGCGGGGCTGCGCGTGCCCAATCTGTCCGGTTTCGAAACCCTGCGCGACCGGTCGGGCACCGAACAGCTGCTCAACTGGCGCTTCTGGGTGGCGGTGCTGGCCTGGTGCCTGCTGGTCCTGGCGGCGGCCCGACCCGAGCGCATCGGCGACGAGCTGGACGTGCCGGTTGCCGGGCGAAACCTGATGCTTGCCGTGGACCTGTCGGGCAGTATGGACCAGAAAGATTTTCAGCTGGCCGGCCGGCGTGTCGATCGCCTGACCGCGACCAAGGCCGTGGCCAGCGATTTCATCACGCGCCGCGAGGGCGATCGCATCGGCCTGATCCTGTTCGGCGAACGGGCCTACCTGCAGGTGCCGCTGACGCTGGATCGGGATACGGTCAGGGTGCTGCTGCTCGAGGCCGAGATCGGACTTGCCGGCGAAAAGACCGCGATCGGCGATGCCATCACGCTGGCCGTGCGGCGAGTCCACGAGCAGGAGGATGAGGGGGGCGAGCAGGTGCTCGTGTTGCTCACCGACGGGGCCAACACGGCCGGGGAGATCCGCCCGCTCAAGGCTGCAGAACTCGCACAACAGGTCGGCCTGCGCGTTTACACGATCGGCATCGGTGCGGAATCGATGGACGTATCGTCGCTGCTCGGTGGCCGACGCGCGATCAATCCTTCGGCCGACCTCGACGAGGAGACGCTCACGGCCATCGCGCAACAGACCGGTGGGCGCTATTTCCGGGCGACGGACACCGCCAGCCTGCAGGAGATTTATGCCCTGCTCGACGAACTCGAGCCGGTGGAAGAGCCCGAGTCCGGTTTTCGACCGGTCAAGTCCTATTACTACTGGCCGCTTGGCGCCGCGCTGGCGCTGGTGGGCCTGTTGTGCCTGAGTGCGTTGCTGGAACGCGTGCTGGTGCGGCGGCGGTCGGAGGTGCGTGCACATGCCGGCTGATTTTCACTGGCTGCGGCCCGCCTGGCTGCTGGCGATCCCGTTCGTTGTCGGCATCGCGGTGTTGCTTGCGAGGCGCCAGCTCGGCGCGGGACACTGGCGCGATGTCGTCGATCCTGCGCTGATGCCCTACGTCCTGTCCCGGTCGGCACGGCGCGGTACCGACTGGCGCTGGTGGCTGTTCGGTCTGGCGGGCGTCATCGCCGCGTTCGCCATGGCCGGGCCCGCCTGGCAGCGCATCGAGCAGCCCGTGTTTCGCGCCGACCAGGCACTCGTCATCGCACTCGATCTGTCGCGCTCGATGGATGCCGAGGACATCGCGCCGAGTCGGCTGGACCGCGCACGCCTCAAGATCCTCGGCATGCTGGATCGTCGCCAGGGTGGCCAGACCGCCCTGCTCGTGTATACCTCGCATGCGTTTACGGTGACGCCGTTGACCGACGATACGGACACGGTCGCCGCGCTGGTCAACAGCCTGACGACCGACATCATGCCGAGCCGCGGCAGCTATCCCGAGGTCGGGATCCGCAAGGGCCAGTCGTTGCTCGAGCAGGCCGGTGTCGGTTACGGCGAAGTGCTGCTGGTTACCGATGCCGGTGCATCGCCGGCAGCCGAAGCGGCGGCGAGGGAGTTGCGGGATGCCGGGTACGCACTGTCGATACTCGGTGTCGGCACCCGTGCGGGCGCGCCCATTCCGCGCACGTCGGGCGGATTCGTCAAGGACAATCGCGGCCAGATCGCGGTGGCGCGGCTCGAGGAGCGCGGGCTGCGCGATCTCGCCGTCGCAGGCGGCGGCCGATACGCCCTGCTGTCGCCCGACGACAGCGACATCGACTACCTGTTGTCGGGCGAAGTTCGCACCGCCGCTGCGGCGGGAGACGATTCGATGGCGTCGGACCGCTGGCGCGAGGAGGGCCCGTGGCTGGTCCTCTTGTTGCTGCCGCTCGCGGCGCTGGCTTTTCGCAAGGGCTGGGTGCTGGTCCTGGTTCTGCTCGTCACGCCGCTGCCACGACCGGCGCACGCATCCCTCTGGGACGACCTGTGGTTGAACAAGAACCAGCAGGCGGAGCGGGCGCTCGAGAGCGGCAGCCCGGCCGACGCGGCAGCATTGTTCGAAGATTCGGAGTGGCGCGGTGTTGCCCGCTACCGGGCGGGCGACTACGCTGGCAGTGCCCGCGAATTTGCCGACAGCGGCGACGCGCGCAGTCTTTACAACCTGGGTAACGCGATGGCCCAGGGGGGCGACTTCGACGCCGCCATCGACGCCTACGAGGAAGTCCTCGAAATGGACCCCGACAACGACGATGCGCGCTACAACCTCGATTTCGTCAAGAACCTCAAGGACCAGCAGGAGCAGCAACAGCAGCAGCAGGGCGAGCAGCAACAATCCGAACAGAATCCTGAAGGTCAGGGCGAACAGTCCGAAGGCGAGGGGCAAGAGGACCAGCAGGGCGCGCAGGATGGCTCGCAGTCCAGCGAGTCGCAGGACGCGGACGGCTCGCCGCGCGAGGAGGAGATGAGCGAGGAGGATCTTGAGGCGCTGCAGGAAGAACTCGAACGGGCTGCAGAGGAAGCCGAGCAGGGCGAGGAGCCGCGGCAGTTGTCCGAGGCAGAACTCGCCGAGCTGCGGCAGGCGCAGGAACAGGAACAGGCAATGGAACAATGGCTGCGGCGCATCCCCGATGACCCGGGCGGACTGCTGCGGCGCAAGTTCCGATACCAGTATCAGCGATACGGCCGGGACCAGGAGGGACGCGAGGTCTGGCCTGATGACGAGGTACAACCGTGGTAGGAAACCGCACAATCTTCTGGCAGGCGATGGTGCTGATCATGCTGATCGCCGTTGGGTCGCAGGCCTCGGCGGCAATTACGGCGAGCGTCGACCGGCCGAACGTCGATCTCAACGAGTCGTTCACGCTCGAAGTCGAAATCGACGACGCGACCGATCTCGAGCCCGATTTCTCGGTCCTCGAAGATGACTTCTTCGTCGGCCAGGTCAGCAAGCTGAGCAACACGTCGATCTACAATGGTGAGATCCGGCGTTCGCTCACCTGGACCGTCGCGCTGATGCCGAAGAACGTCGGCACGCAGGAAATTCCGCCAATTCCGCTCGGCAACGAGCAGAGCAATTCCGTGACGATCACCGTCAACGAGCCCAGCAATGCGCCGCCCGGCGAGGCGGACGTGTTCGTTACCAGCGAAGTCGATGTCGACGAAAGCTATGTTCAGGCGCAGATTCTCTACCGCATCCGCATCTACCGCGCGGTCGCCACGCGCCAGCCGTCCCTGCGCGAGCCGTCGATCAGCGGAGTGGAGACGCTGTTGGAACTGGCCGGGGACGAGCGGCAATACGAATCGGTGCTCAATGGCCGTGCCTACAACGTGATCGAGCGCGTCATCGCCCTGTTTCCGCAGGAGAGCGGCGAGATCAGGATCTCACCGGCGCGCTTCGAGGCTCGGGTCCTGCGCGACGGGCGCATCACGGGGCGCAAGGTGTTCCAGTCCGATTCACATACGGTCAACGTGTTGCCCATTCCGGCGCCACCGGCGGAGCACCCGGATGCGGCGTGGCTGCCGGCGCGCGACGTGCAGATCACCGAGTCGTGGTCACGCCCGCCGGACGAAATGGAGGCCGGTGAGCCCGTCACGCGGATTATCAGGCTCGAAGCGCTCGGCCAGCTCGAGACCCAGCTGCCCACTCTCGAAGCGCCCGAAGTGGACGGTGTGAACGCTTATTCCGACCAGCCGGAACTGGGCCGGGAGATCGGCAGCGGGGGTATCCGGGGCGTGCGAGAAGACCAGTACGCGATCATCGGCCTTGCGGGCGGTGAGATCGAGCTTCCCGCTATCGAAGTCCCCTGGTGGGATCTCGATGCGGGAGAATGGAAAGTTGCGTCCCTGCCGGCCCGCACCCTGTCCATCAAGGGCGCGGCCATGCCGCCGCAGCCGGTCGAGCTGCCCGTAACCGAGCCGGAGCCGGCCGTCACGGAAAAACCGCCCGCGGGACCGACCGAGGAGGAAACGGTCGCCGTCGTCACGTTCTGGCAGCGTGCCGCCGAGTTGCTCGGCGTACTGTGGTTGCTCACGCTCGCTGCCTGGTGGTGGTCAACACGTGCGCGGCCGCGCAAGAAGCGAGCGCCGCGGGAGCCACAGGCAACGCCCGCGCACCAGCAACAGGCACACATTTTGAAGCAGGCACGCAAGGCGGCCGTCCAGAGCGATGCGACCGAGGTTCGCCACCTGCTGCTCGAGTGGAGCAAGCTGCAATGGCCCGACGATGCGCCACGCAGCATCGGTGAGTTCGCGAATCGCGTCGAAGAGCCGTTGGCCGACGAGTTGCGCCGGTTGTCCGCCGTCAGTTACGGGCAGGGTGAGCGTGCCTGGGAAGGTTCGGGACTCGCCAAAGCGCTGCAATCGGTAAGCCCCAGGGCCGACGACGCAACGTCCGGCGTGCGCGACCCGTTGCCGCCGCTGATGCCGCCGGCCGTGTGACCAAGCCCCTCATGCATCGGGCAGGGTCCGGATCGTAAAAGTCGTACCGGGTTCCCCGTCAATCTGGACGCTGCAGGTGCCCCGGAGTCAGGCATACACCATTCACCACTGCCCTGAATTCTCCATCGATGCCCAGGGCTCCCGGGGCGGAAGCGCCGCACCTTTTTGCAGCAACTCGATCGAAATATTGTCGGGCGAGCGCACGAACGCCATGTACCCGTCGCGCGGCGGTCGGTTGATCGTAACGCCGCCATCCATGAGTTTCTGGCAGGCCGCGTAAATATCGTCGACACGGTAGGCGAGATGACCAAAGTTGCGGCCCTCGCCGTAGTCTTCCGGATCCCAGTTATAGGTCAGTTCGAGCTGCGCATCCTCGTCGCCAGGGGCCGCGAGGAAGATCAGCGTGAATCGCCCTTGTTCGCTTTCCTTGCGCCGCAGTTCGACAAGTCCCAGCTTGTTGCAATAGAAATCGAGCGATGCGTCGATATCGCTGACCCGGACCTGGGAAATTCACCCTGTGATTCGGCGCGCCGAACTGCGCCTCTATGAATGGCTGGGCGAGTATTACCCGAAGGTTACCGAGATGTTCTCAGCCGAGGATATGCGCAGCCTGCGAAACGAGGTTGTCCGCGAACACGCAGACAGGGCGCACGACCTCACGATGCTGCGTCGCACCGTACTCACGCGCGCAGCAACATCGGCGGGCTACGAGGAATTCCAGGTTGACGAGGCGTTCGCCGTATTCGACGAGGTGCGCAATGACGTGGAGATGTTCCCGGAGGCGCGACCGGCGCTCCTGACGCTGCGCGAGAGGTTTTCGGTGATTGCTGTGACCAACGGCAATGCCAACCTCGAACGAATCGGTATCGCCGACCTGTTTGATGGCCATATCAATGCGGCCATGGCGGGCGCGGCCAAGCCCGATCGCCCGATTTTCGAGGCGGCGGTCAAGGCGGGTGGTGCGCATCCGGCCGAGACGCTGCACGTCGGTGATCATCCTCTGTATGACGTGCAGGGCGCGAGCGAAGCCGGGCTGCGCACGGTATGGGTCAATCGCAACGGGGATTCCTGGCCCGGAGACTATGCCGAACCCGATCTCGAGGTTCGTCACATCGGCGAGCTGCCCGAGCTGGTGCGATGAGCGAGGCCGGCCATCCGCTGATTCTCTTCATACCCGGTTTGCTGCCCAAGCCCGAGCCCGAAATACACCGCGAAGCACTGCTGCGCTGCATGCTGGCCGGCGTGCGTCGCCTCGATACGTCGGTTGCCGAGGCCATCGCGGCCAACCCTGCGGCCTTCGATATCGTGGCCTGGACCTACGATTTCTATGGCGAGCATCGCGACTTCGAGATCGACCGCAGCGCGGTGGACGCGGTCATCCGGCAGGAACGTGCCAGTGAACAGGACATCCGGGAAGCAACCACCCTGCGACGACGCCTGACGCGCTGGTTGTATCGCCTCGGCGACCTGCTGCCGTTCCTGATTCCGCACCTTGCTAATGAAAGGATGGAAGTTCACCTGCACGACCTGCGGCGCTACCTGCAGGACGACAACGGCATAGCGCAGCATACGCGACGGATGCTCGAGCTTCGCCTGCGCGCTGCCAGAGAGGGAGGCCACCCCGTGCTGCTGATCGCGCACAGCATGGGGTCGGTGATCGCCTACGACAGCCTCTGGGACATGAGCAACGACGAGCGTGACCCTGCCCGGCTCGACATGCTACTGACGATGGGTAGCCCGCTCGGCCAGCGCTACATGCAGCAGCGCCTCAAAGGCGCAGGCGAGACCGGCCGTCGCCGCTACCCGCGAAACATCCGTCGCTGGATGAATCTTTCCGCGATTGGCGACATGACCTCCCTCGACGTGGATCTTGCCGACGATTTCGCCGAGATGCTCGAGCTCGGGCTCATCGAGCGCTTCGAGGACAAAGCGCTACTGACGTATTTTCGGCTCGACGGACACCTGAACGTGCATTCCGAATACGGCTACATGGTCCACGAGAAGACGGCACGCGCCATCGTCGAATGGTGGCGCGGCCACGATCGCTTCTTGCGCGCCTAGCTGGCTTCGGCGTTCGGCTTGATGACGATGTCGATGCGACGATTGCGAGCGCGCCCGGCTGCGGTCTCGTTGCTCGCGACCGGCCGCGTCTCGCCGTAGCCCGTCGCGATCAGGCGGTACGTGGGGATACGCATCGCGTTGATCATGTATTGCTGGACCGATTCGGCGCGATCCTGCGAGAGCGTCTGGTTGAAGTCATCCCCGCCGTGCGAATCCGTATGGCCCTCGATAATCAGCTCGCTGCGCGGGAACACGTCGATCGCCTTTTCGACCTTGCCCAGCAGCTCGAAATTCTCCGGCTTGATCTGGGCGGCGCCGCTGTCGAAGCTCAGCCCGACGAGGCGCAGGATAATGGTGTCGCCCTGGCGGAAAACCCGCGCTTCATCGTGGCTGAACATCTTTTCGACGCGATCGAACTGCTCTTTGACGCGGGCTTGCGCCTCGAGGCGCTGAGTGAGCGCACCGAGTCGCTCGTCCAGCGCTCGCAGCTCCTCTTCCATATCCGCAAGGCGCATCTCGTTCTCGGACGCCAGCTGCTCGAGCTCCTGCAGGTCCGATGCCTGCGCTTCGAAGTGCGTGACGAGTTCCGCGGTCAGATTGTCCGGCCCGTTTTCCATGTTCGGCACGATGTCCGCCACCCCGGCGATCTCGCGCAGCGACGCTTCCCATTGCAGGACCACCTGTTCGGGCGTCAGGTCCTTGTCGCGTACCTTGCGAACGATTTCCGACAGGTAGATTGCGTGCTTGGCCTCGTAGTTAGCCTGGCGCGCAAGGCTGCGCGGCAAGTCGGTATCGTAGCGATTCTCATTGAGTTCGCGTTCGGCGTCGGCAAGCAACTGCTTGGCCTTGCCGAGCGTGATCGGCGCATACCGACCAACCCGGGCGCGATCGGCCTCGGCCAGCAGGCGCCGTGTGTCGGACAGGTACTGCGCCTTGATCGCGACCAGCTCGGCATCGCGGTACAGGCCTGTGGCTTCGATCTCGCGCCGGCTCGCGCCCTTCAGGTCGCCACGCTCGAGGTAGCGGATCGCGTCCCCGAACTTGCGCTGCGCCTTCTCCCAGAGATCGGACGACAGTTGCGGCGCTTGCGCGTTCGCGGCGTCCTGGCGGCTCTTCAGCACCTGGGCAAACTTGGTCTGGGCGAGTTCGGCCGTCTGCAGAGCCTCGCGATAATGCTCGGTGGCCTCCGCGGCGTTGTCGCGAACCCAATCGATGTTGCGGCCGCGCTCGAGCGCTTCTTCCGCATCGCGGTAATCGTCCTCACCGCGCTCCCAGGCGCGGGGTGCCAGCAGGCTGGCCCGGGCCGCCTCGGCAGCCGCCCGGGCCGCATCGGCTTCTTTGAAAAACGTCTTGCGCAACTCGTCCTGGGCCAGGCCCGGTGCCGCTGCCAGCAGCGCACACAGAATGACGACGAGCCGTACGAAATGAGTTTTCGCAACCATGTGTAGTCCTCGATTATTGCTCCGAGATCTGCCCAAGCGATGGCAGACGCGGCCGATATTACATATTCAGCGACGGCAAAACTGTGCGCCCCGACCATCATAATCCGGACGGGACTTTCCGCAATCCCCACCTGGCCCCGGGACAGATCGGGCTGACCAGTTTCCTGAAGATGCGCTTCGGCCGTGGAAATGACTGGCCCTCCCATACCCGACAACGGGAGCGTATCCCGTTGACCGGGCTCGACGGTCTGGAGAACGGCGCGGTGCCAGTCACACCGTCCCACTGCCAGCGGATTGTCCAGAATGGCGAGCCGCATCGGCGGCCCCGCCTC
>JARRMH010000072.1:0-9100 GCA_037386205.1 Woeseiaceae bacterium
CTCGAACCTCGTCGAAGGCCGGCACCCGCGCCTGCTGCCGGTCGTCGATAATAACGAGATGCAGCCCGTAGCCCGAGGCGACCGGACCCGCCCATTCGCCGACCGGTGCGTCACTCAGTGCTTCCGCAAAACGGTCACCGAACGTGCGGCGGACTTCCGTCAGGCTGACGTCGTCGAGCTCTGACGGCAACAGGGTCGCATCGCCGACGGCCACCTGCCCTTGCCGGGCAGCGTCCAGTGCGGTCTCGACGGTGGCGTCGAGCGCGGCGCCCTGCACGGCCGGGTTGAAATAGATTTGCCGGAAGGTCAGGCGGGGATCGAGCCGATAGTCATCGGCATGGTCTGCGAAATACGTCTGGAGCTCTTCGTCCGTCGGCTGCGCGTCGATCAGCTCCTCGGATATGAATTCCACCTTTTGCGCCACTCGTCGACGGAGAATCGGGTCGCCCTGGTCGAGACCCAGCGCCAGTCCCTCGCTGTACAACACCTCCTCGCGCACCCAGTTGTCGACCAACCCGGAGATCTCGTCCGGCGTCGGCGGCCGTTGCCAGACCCGCTCGAACTGGGACCGGAGCACCGTAATACGTTGTGCGTCGACGACGATCTCGTCCGGGCCCTGCATCGCATCCTCGTTGGTCCAGGCAAACAGGAAGAACAGGAGCGCGCCCAGCACGAAAAAATGCAGGAGCGGCTCGCGTATCAATCGGTTGATTTGCATCGATTCGGGTCTCTTGGCTCTGCGGCGGGCCCACATTTATATCGAACTTTTCCTGCCTTTGGTACTGTGGCAGTAATCATTAACACCTTTTGGTTCATTCGAGTCGACTCTGCAACGTACTTCTCGCAAATCACCAATCGTATTGCTCGCGTGCCTCCTGTTCGCCGGCGCATGCGGCCCTCAGGATAACGAGCCCGGCCCCGATGTGCCCGAGGACGAAGGCGTGCTCCCGACCGACGTGTTGCCGGATTCGTTCGCGCGGCCGCTGGGTCCCTGGAAGGGTGACCTGGACGGCATGGTCGAGCGCAGCGTCGTGCGCGTGTTCGTGCCCTACGGGGGCTACCAGTTCTACTACGTCCGCGGCCGGCCACGGGGCGCCATGGTGGAACTCATGCAGCGCTTCGAACGCTTCCTCAACGACAAGGTCGGGCGGCGTCACATCCGGGTGAACGTCTTCCTGATGCCGGTGAGCCGCGATCGTGTCCTCACCGGCCTGACCGAGGGCGTGGCCGATCTCGCGGTCGGCGACCTTACCGTCACGGCAGACCGAGAAGAGCGCTATGCATTTACGCGCCCCCTCCTCCGCGACATCAACGAGGTCGTCATCACGGGCCCGTCGTCACCGCCCCTCGAGACGCTCGAGGACCTCTCCGGCAAGGAGGTCTATGTCCGGCGATCGAGCAGCTATTTCGAGCACCTCGAGCAGCTGTCGTCGGCACTGGTCGAGAAAGGTCTCGCCCCCATCGACATCGAGCCCGCCGACGAACTGCTCGAAGCCGAGGACATCCTCGAAATGCTTGCCGCGGGATCGATCTCGCTGACCGTCTTCGATGACTACAAGGCCCGGTTCTGGGCCGACGTTTTCCCGAAGATCACGGTGCGGGATGATCTCATCGTCAACGAGGGCGGCAGCATCGCCTGGGCGCATCGGCCCGACAGTCCCGAGCTTGCCGCCGTGCTCGACGAGTTCCTTGAAGAATACGGGCGCGGGACGCTCGTCGGCAACGACACGTTCAATCGCTACCTGGCCGATGCCGGCAGCATCCGCTGCCAGTCGTCGCTGTCCTCGCTGGATAAATACGCCGATATCATCGCGGCCTTCAAGCGCTACGGCGAGAGGTACGATTTCGACTGGCTGATGCTGGCCGCGCAGGGCTACCAGGAGTCCCGATTGCGGCACGATACGCGCAGTTCCACCGGCGCCGTCGGCATCATGCAGATCAAGCCCGCGACGGCGGCCGACCCGAACGTCGGCATCCCGGATATCGCCTCGCCCGAAGACAACATCCATGCCGGTACCAAGTACATGCGCTTTCTCATCGACCGCTACTTCATTGACGACCAGGACCGACTGCAGCGTTGGCTGTTCGGCCTCGCCGCCTACAATGCCGGCCCGGCACGCGTCGCCCGCCTGCGCAACATCGCCGCGAACGAGGGTTACGATCCCGACCGCTGGTTCAACAACGTCGAGATCATCGCAGCGCGCCAGATCGGCGCCGAAACGGTCGGCTACGTCAGCAACGTGTACAAGTACTATGTCGGCTACAAGTTGTTCGATACGCGCATGCGCCGGCACGCCGACCGCCACGGTCCCGCGCTGACTGAATGTGACGACCTCGATCAATGAACCGACAGGTGATAACGAAAGACCTTGAGAATGAAAATGAAGAAGGGTTTGTATCCTTTTGATTATAATAATTTTTTAATGATAATTGCAGCCCGGACCAGACTGCGCCTCGCAATCAGCATCCTGACCCTGGCACTCGCCAGTGGCTGCGCCAGCGTCGATCTCGAACAACCGAAGGATGCGTCCTACTTCTATACCGGCACGCAGTCCACGCACCTTGGCGAAGCGAGCGCGACCTGGCGAACCGCCAGCCCCAACCAGAACGGCTTTTACCCGTTGATCTACGGCATGGATGCATTCGGGGCGCGCCTCAAGATGATGGACTGGGCCGCACGCAGCATCGATGCGCAGTACTTTTTGATGAAGCCCGACGTTGCAGGCATCGTGTTCTCGACCAAGCTGTACCAGGCCGCGGAGCGCGGTGTTCGCGTGCGGCTGCTCATCGACGACATCTTCACAACGGTCGACGATCGCATGTTCGTCCTGCTCAACGATCACCCCAACATCGAGCTCAGAATCTTCAACCCGATCTCCCGCAGGGGCCTGTTTGCGCTCAACTATGCCGGCCACTTCCGGCTGGCGAACCGGCGCATGCACAACAAATCGTTCATCGTCGACAACCAGATGGCAATCGTCGGCGGCCGCAATATCGCCAAGGAGTACTTCCAGCTCGACGCGAGCGGCGAATTCATCGATTTCGACATGCTGTCGGCAGGCCCCGTGGTCAACGTGGTCTCGGCCGCATTCGATCGCTACTGGAACCACGCGCTGGCGGTCCCCTTCGAGCAGATCTACACGCGACGCGATGAAGACGAGATGCGCCAGCTGCGCGACAAGATCGTCGCCGATATGCGCGAGGCCGGTGACTCGGTGTATGCCAGCGCCATCCACACGAAGCTGATCAACGACCTCGTCTCGGGAGACCTCGCCCCGATCATTGCCGACGCCGAGGTTGTCGTCGACGACCCGGAAAAACTGATGCAGGCCGTCTCGGTTGACCAGAAGATCGTCGCCAATCGACTCGCCGACGCCGTCCTGGATGCGCAAGAGGAGGTGATCGTCTTCACACCGTATTTTATTCCGAGTGAACGCAGCCTGGACATTATGGACAGGGTGGTCGCGAACGGGGTCCGGATCATCCTGATCACGAATTCGCTCGCGAGCAACAACCACACGGCGGTGCACTCCTCCTACTCGTCATACCGCAAAAGACTGCTCGAAGCCGGAGTGGAACTCTGGGAGGCCCGTGCCGACGCCGGGGAGATTATTCGCGCGGACGGCAGCAGAGAGTCGGAGCACCTGACGCTGCACACGAAAGGCGTGATTATCGATCGCAAGCTGACGTTCGTCGGTTCGCTCAACCTGGACCCGCGGTCGATCGATATCGACTCTGAAACGGGGCTCCTGATTCATTCGCCGGAACTCGGCGGAGCACTCGCCGAGGCCGCAATGGAGCGCATTCCGGGTATCGCCTACCGCCTGTTGCTCGACGCCGACGACCACCTGACGTGGCACGCGGTTATCGACGGCGAGAAAGTAGTGGAGACGACCGAACCCAACGCGTCCTTGTGGCGGCGCTTCACAGCCTGGGTCCTGAAGATCGCCCCCGAAGGCCAACTGTAAGCTCCCAGGACCCGCAGGTCGCCGTCATCACTCGGCGGTATTGGCACGAGAGGCGCGTCGGTCCGCCTTTGCTGCCTGGATATTCGCGCGAGGTTTGAAACTGTCGGGATCGGCCGCCTGCCACCACGCCGCGTAGGGCGATTCGTCGGGGGCGTCGAGCAGCTCGTTTTCCATCAGGATGTCGTGGACGTCGTCCATTTCCCGGGCATCCACGGCAGCGACCCGCGTCGTAATATGGTGTGGCCTGAGCTCTGACGGATGTGTCAGGCCGACGGAAGCAACAATATCGGACAACGCTTCCAAGGTCTTGGCGTGGAATCGTGCAGCACGTTGCGCCTGCACGTCGACAACGAGTCCGCGCTGCCGCCAGGGGTCTTGTGTCGTGATGCCGGTCGGACAGGTTCCGGTATGGCAACGCTTGGCCTGGATGCAGCCGATAGAAAACATGAACGCTCGCGCCGCGTTGCACCAGTCGGCCCCGACTGCGAGACTCCTGGCGAGCCCCATCCCGGAGTAGATCTTGCCACTGGCGCCCAGCTTGACGTGCCGGCGCAGGCCGGAGCCGACCAGTGCGTTACGCAGCAGCACCAGCCCGTCGATCAACGGCGTCCCGACCCAGTCCGACAGTTCGAGTGGCGCTGCGCCGGTCCCGCCCTCGGCTCCGTCCACGACGATGAAGTCGGGGTAGATGCCGGAACCGAGCATGGCCTTCACCAGGGCCATCACCTCGTGCGGCTGACCAACGCACAACTTCAGCCCGACCGGTTTGCTGCCCGAGAGCTCGCGCATCTGCGCCGCGAATTCGAGCAGTTCGAGGGGCGTGGAAAACGCGGAATGTGAGCGCGGCGAGACGCAGTCCTGCCAGGCTTCGACCCGACGTGTCGCGGCAATTTCGGGCGTAACCTTGCTTCCCGGGAGCACCCCGCCATGCCCGGGTTTTGCGCCCTGGCTCAACTTGATCTCCGTCATTTTTACCGCGTCCTGCTGGGCCTGGTCGCGGAATTGCTCAGGATCGAAGTTCCCGTCCTGATCGCGGCACCCGAAGTAGCCGGAACCGATTTCCCAGACGAGGTCGCCCCCATGATGCAGGTGATACGGGGAGATCCCGCCTTCGCCCGTGTCGTGGTAGAAGTTCCCCTGCCGGGCGCCGAGATTCAGAGCCTCGATGGCTTTTGGCGAGATCGAGCCGAAACTCATTGCCGAAATATTCAGCACCGAGGCGTCGTAAGGGCGCGAAGTCTGCTCATTACCGATAAGAATCCGCGGGCTGACGTCGGGTTCGCTCGCGGGGGCAATCGAATGCGACATCCAGTGGTAGCCTTCCTCGTCCATCCTCCGATCGCTGCCAAACGGATTGACGTCTTCCGTGCCGCGCGCCCTGGCATGGACAAGGTTGCGCGCCTCGAAACTGTAAGGCGTACCTTCGAGATCACCTTCAACGATGTACTGCCGCAAATACGGGCGCAGATCGTAAGCCAGCCAGCGAATGCGCGCCGCGCCAGGGTAGTTCCTCGGCAACGTAAGGTCCCGCTGGAAAAAGTCCCAGAGGCTCAGTACCAGCACGGGCAAGGCGATCGCCAGAAGCAGCAGCCACCAGGCCGACTCCGAAATCATCGCGATGGCGAAAACGCTCAGCAGGAGCGCCAACAGGAGGACGATGGATCTCTTTGCAGCCTCGTAAATACTCTTCATACGACCGCTCTGGTGACGAAAATACCAGTATGCCGCCCGATCTGCGCGCGCGAAAGTCGCTCGTCAGTGTCAACGAAACGTCGCCGGTTTGCATGTTCCGGGCTGCTCAACGGCAGGCGAAGGGTCTACTATTGGTGCTGCTGACTACCGCACAGGACGGATATGCCTGACGTCTCGCTGGCCTCGATCGACGGGCTCGGGTGGCTTACCAACGGGTTGGTCATCGCCGCGACCCTGACAATCTTCGCTTTCCTGTTGAGCCCGGCAATGCGCCGGTCGAGACCATGGCAGGCGACCGTTACGCCGCTGGCTTCTATCATCGGCAGCGGCTTCCTCGTTGTCGCCCCCCTCCTCGCACACATGGTCGGACACTGGGCCCTGGTCGCGATGCTGGCCATCGTGCTGGTCGCCTATGCCGTCGGCGGTGCGGTCCGCTATAACATCCAACACGTCGAGGCCATAAGCGATTCTGAACACCACACCGGTGCCGGTGCAAAGACGCTGAAGTGGCTCGAGCGCATCGCCAAGGTTCTCCTGGCACTCGCATACGTCATCGCGATCACGTTCTATCTCGAATTACTGGCTGCCTTTCTGCTGCAACTCTTCGATGTGCAGGACAGCACACTTCAAAAAGCGATCGGTACCGCGCTCGTGATCTTCATTGGCCTGTATGGCTACTGGCACGGTCTGAAAAGCCTGGAAAACCTGGAGAAATACTCGGTCAACACGAAGCTCGCAATTATCGCGGGTTTCCTGTGCGGGCTCGCGATCGTCAATGTTCATCATGTCTTTGCAGGGACCTGGGCCTTGCCCCGGATGGATACGACCTGGGACTTCACGACCGTTCGGAAACTGCTGGGGGCGTTCCTGATCGTGCAGGGGTTCGAGACCTGCCGCTACATGGGAAACGCCTACAAGAAAAGGGAACGAGTTTCTGCAATGCGCAACGCCCAGCTGATCGCTGGCGTGATCTACTTTGCGTTCATCGGACTTGCTTCGATACTGTTTGGCAGTTTCGGGGAGGTGAGTGAAACCGGAATCATCTCACTGTCGGAACAGGTGGCCGTGGTCGCACCGTTCCTGCTGATTATCGGTGCAGTGACGGCACAGTTCTCAGCCGCCGTTGCCGACACGCTTGCATCCGGAGGGCTGGTGGAGGCCGCGACCTTTGGCAAACTCGGTCACCGCCCCGTGTACCTGGCCGTCATGCTTTTTTCCATCGTATTGTTCTGGACCGGGCATATATTCACCATTATTTCCTACGCGAGCCGGGCATTTGCCGCTTATTACGCCGTACAGTGCGTTATGGCTGCGGCCCATTCCGCCATGGCCGATGCGCCGCAGCGCAGCTTCGCGAAAGCGTCCTATTTCACCTGCCTGGCGCTTTTGATGGTCGCAACGGCGATACTCGGGATACCGGCCGAGTCGGTCGACAACTGATACAACCTGCTGCGGCGTCTAGAAATGCCAGGTAACGGTGGCACGCGCCGTGCGGGGCTCCATCGGGTGGAAATGCACGTCCTCCACTCCGCCGAGCGGCTCACCGGCAAGTCGGGACGGATAGTAATAGGCGATATCCTGGTCCTCGGCATCGAGCACGTTCATGACCTCGAGCCGGTAATCGAGTGAGCCGCGCTGATAGCCCAGCAGCAGGCCGAGGACCGTCGAAGAGTCGGAGCGCACGCTGCCGTCCTCGATCAGCGGGCGATCGCCGAAGTGCCGCAGCCGCAAGCTGCCGTAAAGCCCGCTTTCGAAACGGG
Source organism: Woeseiaceae bacterium (assembly GCA_037386205.1). Taxonomy (GTDB): domain Bacteria; phylum Pseudomonadota; class Gammaproteobacteria; order Steroidobacterales; family Woeseiaceae; genus UBA1847. The sequence goes on from JARRMH010000072.1 coordinate 7,421, forward strand.
CCGCCACGCCGCCGGCGATAACGCGCTCGATCGCGCCGGGAATTTCGTTGCCGGCAGGATCATCGTCCGAGAACCGGCTTCTCGTCAGTGCTACCTCGAGATCGAACACCCAGTCGCCGACCTGGTAGTAGACCGGTAGCTCGATGCCGTAGCGCCGACTCGGCCGGCTGGACTCGGTATTGCCCGCGTCACCGACGAACAGCAGTTCGGAGTCGAGTTCCAGGTACCACAGCGACAAAGAGAGGTTCAGACGGTTTTGCCACAAGGTGCGAAAACCCAATTCCGCTCCGGTCGAGGCAACCAGCGCATCGACCTTGTCAGCCGGTAGCCCCGTTGCGGGATCGATCTCGATGGTCGTGCCGCGCGCATCGTTGCTGTGAAAAGCCCGGCCGGTGCTCAGGTAGAACTCGGAGTCTTCATCGAGCGCGTAAACCACACTCAACTTCGGCGCAACAATGGAGTCGGATGCATCACCCGAATTGGCCGCAAGGTCGCTCGCGACCGAGAAATCATAATAGTCAGCGCGCAGACCGAGCTGGGTTCGCCAGTGATCGTTCCAGTGAGTTTCAGCCTGCGCGTAAATGCCAATCGCAGTCTGCGCAACGTCATCGCTGCGAATGGCCGACAACCGCTCCCCTTCCCTCGCACGGTAGAGGCCGACTTCCCCGATATCGTCATGCCGCAAAGTCGCCCCGACGGTGTAGGTGGTCTCGAAGCGACCGGCCGGAGACCAGAGGAAGCTGAAATCACCGCCCAGCACGGTACGATGATCGACCTGCTGGAATTGATCTCCGTTCACAGGATCGTCGAGGAAGTAAGTGAAGTTGGACAACAGGTCCAGCTCGTAGTCGATCGCATAGAGATGCGCATGCATCCGCCGGTTTTCGCCGAGCGGACGAAATATCGAACTCGACAGACTGTAACGCGACGTCGTGCCACCCACCGTCCGGTCGAGCGACCCGAGACGATCGATGAGGCCTTCGTCGATAGCGCGCTGTGCCACCTGGTCCGCAGAGTTCCAGCTTGCATCGTACGCCATCAGCGCGACATCCCATTCGGTGCCGGCGTCGCTCACCCGGGAGTAGCGCAGCATGCCGTTGAGGCGATCGAGGTCCTCGCTGATATCGGTCCAGGGACCGTCGTAGCGATGGACCTGCGCGGCGTACAGCAGGCTACCTCCGGCCGCGTCCGTGTTGCCGGCGACCAGCAACTTCTGGAAGCCGTCCTGGCCAAGGCCGATTTTCAGGATCGACTCGGGCAGCGTGCGGAACGTGGAGAGATGCGCGGCGCCGGTCGAAGAGAAGTCGCCCACACCTGCATAGTACGGCCCCTTCCTGAACTCGACGCTCTCGATGAGTTCGGGGATCAGGAAGTTGAGATCCGTGTAGCCCTGGCCGTGACCGTGGCTCGGCATGTTGACCGGCATTCCGTCGATGGACGTGCTGAAATCGGTACCATGGTCGAGGTTGAAGCCGCGCAGGAACATCTGGTTGGACTTGCCGGTACCGCTGTGTTGCGTAACGATCAGGCCCGGCACCACTTCAAGCACTTCGCCGGTGCGCAGTCGCGGCCGGATGTCGAGTTCCTGCTGTCCTACGATTCCCTCGGACGCGGATATTGCGGTGCCGGGCCTGATCGTTACGCACCACAGCGGTACCGGCAAGTCCAACCAGATGTTCC
>JARRMH010000073.1:0-10741 GCA_037386205.1 Woeseiaceae bacterium
GCCACGTAAGCCTCGGCGAGGTTCGGATCGATCTCGAGGGCGCGCTTGAGATTGCTGCGCGCCAGCATATGCGATTCTTCGCGCGGTATGCCCTCGACGAAATGATCTTCGCGCAGCAAGACGACCAACAATGCGCGGGCCGCCCAGGCCGGCGCAAAGTCAGGGTCTGCTTCGGTGGCCTGCCGGAACAGGCTCAGGGCTTCGCGCATGGACTTCGCCGACAGCTCCTGCTGCTTGTGCCGACCCTGTAGGTAGGCATCGTAGGCGCTCATATTCGTGACCTCGGTACCACCCGACTGCGGCGTGGCATCCGCATCGAAGTGCAGCAGCAACGCATCGACGATCGCGGCCGTAATCTCGTCCTGCACGGCGAAGATATCGGTCAGTTCCCGATCGTAGGTCTCGGACCAGAGGTGGAAACCGTTGTCGACGTCGATGAGCTGTGCCGTGATGCGCAGACGGTTGCCCGCCTTGCGCACCGAGCCTTCCAGGACCGTGTCGACATTCAGCGTCCTGCCAATTTCCATGATGTCCTGATGCTGTCCCTTGAATGCGAACGAGGACGTTCGCGAAATGACAACAAGCTCATCGATATTCGCGAGGCGGTCTATCAACATGTCGCTGAGCCCGTCGCGGAAATATTCGTTTTCCGGATCGTAGTACCTTTCCACGAGACTGGCGGCAAACATTGCCGGCCGAGGATTGTGCGGATCGAGATCCAGTGCCCGGAGGATATCCCGCTGCCCGCCAGGGTCCACTCCGGCAAACGCAGCACCGGGCCGACCGTCTCCGTCACCTGTATTGCGACCCAGAGCAGCAATACATAGGCAACACCGACGCGGACGACGTTGCGCCGCCTGAGTTCCTCGAACAGCTTATTCACAGGTCACTCAATACCAGCCGGTAACCGATCTTGTCCAGATAATCCTTTTCCAGTTCGAGGTCGGCGATCGTCAGCGGATTGTCGGCAAGCCAGTCGGCGTCGAAAGCGATGTGCAGCGTCTTGTCCTCGACGCGCAGTTTCACCGGCGGCCGGCTCGCCGCGTTGCGGCTGCGGTTCAGCAGTACAGCCAGCCGCAGGATCAGGAGCAGGTGCAGCCCGGGCTCGCGCCAGCTTTTCGGCAGCGCCGAAAACAGTTTCTCGTCGATGGCGAGCCGGTGCCCGCCGATCAGCACCGCTAGAAAGCGTTGCTCGGCGCGGGGAAATCCGGGCATGTCGGCGTTCTCTGCGATATACGCGCCGTGGCGATGATAGCCGTCGTGCGAAATATCGAGACCGATTTCATGAAGCCGCGCGGCCCAATCGAGCACCTTGCCCGCGTATTTGCGCGAGAATCCCCACTGCTCGCGAACCTGTTCGTAGAGCAGCGCCGCGGTTTTCGCGACCCGCTTCGCCTGCTTCCTGTCCACCTGGTAGCGGGCCATCATCGCCCGCACCGTACGCTCGCGCGCATCCTCGTGTTGCAGCCGCCCGAGCAGGTCGTACAGCAGCCCCTCCCGGAGAGCGCCGTCTGATACTTCGAGCCTGTCGAGTTGCAGCACCTTGAGCAGTTCCGCGAGGATCGACAGCCCGCCCGGCCAGACCTGGGCGCGGCGTTCGGACAGCCCGCGAAGAGACAGGTCCGCGACGGTCTCGAAATCCGTCACCTCGTCGATCAGCTCTTCCACGATCGGCAGGGTCAGGCCGGAATCCGTCAGGCCGAGTTCCCGGGCTACGGCTTCGGTGGCCCGGATCGTCCCCGAAGCGCCAATGGCCTGGACGTCGGCGACGCCACGGAAAAACGCCTTGACCGGACGCAATTCGAGCTGTGCCGCGAGCCGGGCTTTGTCGAAAGCCTCCCTCGAGATCTGCCCGCCCGGAAAGTATTTCTCGGTCATCGATACGCAGCCGAGATTGAGGCTCTCGAGCGCCTTGGGCCGGTGCCCCTGGCCGAGAATCAGCTCGGTGCTGCCGCCACCGATGTACATGACCAGTCGCAGCCCGGCGGTCGGCGGCATGCTGTGATAGACGCCGGTGTAGATAACGAATCCTCGCGTGCACGACGGACCGTACTCGTGCCGGCGGCGCGTACCTTGTCGGCGTGCACTTCGCGCAGGCGCTCCCCGAAACGGGACAGGCAATCGAGGGCACGCTGGCGTGCATCGGGAGAGATATCACCAGAGTCGGACAGGCCTTCGGCGAGGCGCACCGTCTCCTTGATGCGATCGAGAATCGCGAGCTGCCCATGGCGCAGCTCGCCGACGATCATGTGAAAGCTGTTTGAGCCGAGATCGACGGCCGCGATGATTTCCGGCTGGGCATCGGTGCCCGCCTGAGGGTCATCAGACGGTGAAAGACTGTCCGCAACCGCAGGTTGTTTGTGCATTGGGATTCCGGATGATGAACTGCGCGCCCTGCAGATCCTCCTTGTAGTCGATCTCCGCGCCCATCAGGTATTGCACGCTCATCGGGTCGACCAGCAGCTTTACGCCCTGGTTCTCGACCTGGCTGTCGCCGTCCTCGATATCCTCGTCAAACGTGAATCCATACTGAAAGCCCGAGCAACCGCCTCCCGAAATAAACACACGCAATTTCAGGTTGGGGTTGTCCTCTTCCGCGATCAGTTCACTCACCTTGATCGCTGCGGCATCCGTAAACACGATGCCGGTCGGCGGTTGTTCTGCAATGGAAGTCGTCATTTGTTTCCTTTTCCCCGGGTTTTGCTAATCGTTGACCGCCGCCGCGGCGTCTATCCGGTTCGTCTGCTCGATCAGGGGCACCTGCCCCTCCGGCTGGTGGACGAGCTTGCCGTTGATCTCGGCGCCGATCGCCATTTCAATCAGATTGTAATACACATTGCCAGTGACACGCGCCGTCGGCCCGAGTTCCACGCGCTTGCTGGCGAAGACGTCGCCCCTGACGATGCCGTTCAGGACCACGTACGGCACGGTGACGCCGCCTTCCACGCCACCGATATCGCTGATCGACAGCGCCGACTCGGTGTCGGGATCTGCGGTAACGTTGCCCCTCACCATGCCGTCGATATGGCATCCTCCCTGGAAATGCACGTCACCGTTCACCTTGCTGTTGGGACCGACGAGCGTTTCCACGACCGTATGCCTGCGTTGTTTCTTTCCTAACATCTGGTTCTCCAATCAACCCTGGCTCGTTGCCCAGGCAAAGCTCTCTTCGATGCTCGATATCGAGCGGGTCCGGGAGCGCACCTCGACATGAACGCGTTCCGGCGTGAATCCATCCGGCAGCACGATCTGCCGGTCGAAATCCTGAAAGTAGCGAAACGAGAATGGCCATGCCTTGTCGGCGTCGGGCGGCAACAGCTCGGCCAGCGCATAAGTCCTGGCCGTTCCGTTTTCGCTCCCCTCGACGGTCAGCGCGACGTCCCCCGACACCTTCCGATCATGCTTGATGGCCTGCACGAGCACCAGGCGCAGGTTGAAGGCGCGCTCCTCCGCGCCACGCGTCAGGCGGAAATCCTGCACGCGCAGGCCGGGGCCGCCGTCGGTCGGCGACACGATACCACGATAGAACGCGATTGCATCCTGCTGTTCCTGGATCTTCGCCTGCAGATCAATCAGGCCGCGTTCGACTTCCTTGTAGGCCTCGCGGTCGATCTCGCGATGTGTTTCGAGCAACGCGACGGCCTGCTCCAGGTCTTCGATACGATCCTCCCGGTCATCGATTTCCTGTTTCAGCGCCGCTCGCTCCTTCGCCGCGTCGAGGACGTCGTACCCGGCCCGGATGCGCCCGTACTCGAACACGAGGTAGCCTGCGACCAGGACCATCACGGTCAACAGAGCGCCGACCAGGATGGCCCGGCCCTGGCCGTGAATCTGCATATGGGTCTTTCGTGCCACGTCGTCGGTCGCGTTAAGTAAAAAAGCTTATGTTACGTGGCCCTCGGGCCGGACAGAAGTGCGCCAGGTCACGATTTCGAGGTTTCGCGCCTGCTTTCTTCGGCTTTCTTCAGGTCCTTGTCGAAAACGGCTCGCCAGCGGCGGGGCCACCAGCGTGGCCAGCTGGGCAAGCCTTCGGGGTGCACACAGGGACCGAGCTCGTGCAGCGCCCGCGCGTACACGCGCCGTTTGAAGTAGATGACCTCGTTCACGGGCCGCCAGAAATGGACCCAGCGCACGCGGTCGAATTCGGGTTTGTCGCCGCGATCGAAGCGCACCCGGCCCTCGTCCGTGCGCAGCCGCAGGATGAACCAGCGTTGCTTCTGCCCGACGCAAAGGGGTTTGGAATGCCGGCGCACGTACTTGTCGGGCAAGCGGTAGCGGAGCCAGTCGCGTGTCTCGCCGAGGACGGCGACGTCCTCGGGCTCGAGACCGATCTCCTCGCGCAGTTCCCGGTACATGGCATCCCGGGGATCTTCGCCCTTGTAGATACCGCCCTGCGGGAACTGCCAGCCTTTCGCACCCACGCGCCCGCCCAGCAACAACTTGTTGTCGGCGTTCACGAGGATGATACCGACGTTGGCCCGAAAGCCCTCGTCGTCAATCCAGTCGCTGCTCATTGCAACCGCACTAAAACTCTGATTGCCGATTACTTTACACTATCCGTCGCCCCTCGCCCCAGGAGATTGTCGTTGCCTGCAGGACGCACCGGAACCCTGTTCCTCGGCTTGCTGATCATCACTCTCGCCGCCTTCGTCATGGCGCTGGCGCTCGGCAGTGCCAACGTCGCCTTCCCCGAAGTTCTGCAGGCGATACGCGGCTCGGCGCCCGAGCATGTGCAGTCCGTCGTGGGCGGTTTGCGCCTGCCGCGTGCGCTGACGGCATTCGCAGTCGGCGGGTTGCTGGCCGTTGCCGGCGTCCTGATGCAGGTCCTGCTGCGCAACCCGCTCGCCGAGCCGTATATCCTCGGCAGCTCGGGCGGTGCAGCCGTCGCGGCCCTGATCGCGATGAGTATCGGCATGGGCAGCCTCGGCATCGACGTCGCGGCATTCGGCGGCGCAATGGCCGCCACGCTGCTCGTCTTCGCCATTGCGCAGGGCACCGGCAGCTGGACCCCCACGCGCCTGTTGCTGACCGGGGTCGTCCTGGCGGCGGGCTTCAGTGCCGCCACGACCCTGATTCTCGCGCTCAGTCCCGACCAGAACCTGCGCGGCATGCTGTTCTGGCTGATGGGCGACCTCAGCTTTGCCTTCGACCCGGCGCGGCCGCTGATTCTGCTTGCGCTCCTCGTGGTCGTCGGCACGCTCAGCGCGCGCCAGCTCGATGTGCTTGCGCGCGGCGAGCTGCAGGCCGCGATCGTCGGCCTGCCCGTGCGCAGCTTTCGCCACCTGATCTTCGCCGCAGCATCGCTCGCGACGGCGCTGGCCGTGACGTCCGTCGGCGTCATCGGTTTTATTGGCCTGGTCGTCCCGCACCTGATCCGTCTCGTTGCGGGCAGTAATCATCGGGTCGTGCTGCCTGCGTCGGCGCTCGCTGGCGGAGCCCTGCTCGTCGTCGCCGACACGCTCGCGCGGACCCTGATGGCGCCGCGGCAGTTGCCGGTTGGCGCCCTTACAGCCGCCATCGGCGTGCCGCTGTTTCTGATCCTGATGAGCCGTTTGCGGGCGGAGCGCTACCGGTAACCGGCGCGCTCGGCGAGCAGTCGCGCTTCCTCGGCGTGCCAGCCGATCACGCTCGCGTTGCTGCCGCCTGCCGCCCGCAGCAATTCGGGATCGAGTACGAGCAGTCGTCGTCGCAACTCGGCGGCAACCGAGTGGGCAAGATCGGGATGCTCGGCGTGGCGACTCACGCCGATGGCGTCGATGTCGAAATACAGGGGGTCGGGCCGTATGACCCTGAATTCCGGATTCCGGGGACCCTGCGTCGCGATGGTGACGAGGCACTTCCCCGAGCCGATCGCGTCAACAAGGTCCTCCCGGCTCGCGAAAGGGGAAGCCGCCAGGTTGCGGGCCCAGCGACGGGCAATCCGTTCGGCCGGCTTCACCCCGAGTTCATCAATCAGCATACTGAGCAGGGCACGGTTTGCCGGCAATGCCGAAGAGGACAGGCAAAGCTTGCCGCCCCATTCCGGGTTGCCGAGGTCCGAATAACTCGCAAGCTCAGACGACCCCTGATCACTCCGCACTTGCAGTAACAATGGCCTGAACCTCAGTGCGACCCAGGCCCCATCGGGGTCCCGCAATTGCGCGGGAGCCTCCGCGAGCACGTTGTCATCGAGCGGCCTGAGCGCGCCCCGGTCACCCGCGCGCCAGATATCCACTGCGTTGTCGGTGATGAGGATGTCGGCACGCGGCGAGTCATTCTTTTCGATGACGCGCGTCGTCAGTTCCATGCTATCGCCGGATACGAGGGTCGCGTCCATCCCGGCCGACCGCAGATGCTCGCCGACGGTCTGCTCCATCGATGCGGGGACATACACGATGACGGGCGGCGCAGGTTGAGAGTTGCAGCCAGCGAGCGCCAGCAACGCGACGACAATCAGCCGCCTCACGCCGCCTCGACCATGACCTGGTCACGCCCGGCGGACTTGGCGGCGTACAGCGCAACGTCTGCCCGCGCAATCAGGGAATCACCCAGCGTCTTCAGGTCCTCGTCAGCGGGCACCGGACTGACTTCAGCCAACCCGATCGATGCCGTGATCGCAACGTGCTCGCCGTTCGGCAGTTCCACGGGCGCGGCCGCTATTTCGGCGCGCACGCGCTCGGCCAGGTTGGCCGCGGAGGCGATATCGGTGTCGGGCAGGAGCACGACGAATTCCTCGCCTCCATAACGGGCGGCGACGTCGCTGGCACGAACCTGCGAATCGATGCGCTGCGCCAGTTCCCGCAACACAGCGTCGCCGGCCGCATGACCCCAGGTATCGTTGACCCGCTTGAAGTGATCGATATCGAGCATCAGGCACACGAGTGGCGTACGATCGCGGCGCGCGCGCGCGAGTTCCTCACCGAGGCGAACCGTCAGGTAGCGACGGTTGTTCCAGCCGGTCAGCACATCGGTAAATCCGCTGCGCAGCAGTCGCGCCCGGTTGACTGCGTTCTCGATGCAGAACGATGCGATCACGCCGAGATGAGCCAGGAAATCGCTCGCATGATCGCGCGTAAAGCGGGATGCATCGGTGCTGCAGAGATTAATGCTGCCGAGCAGTTTGCCGCGATGCGTCAGGGGAATCATGGCGATGCTCCGGACGTTCGGCGCGCGCGGGCAGACGAGCTGATGATCGCAGGTGGCAAAGGCGCCCAGCCACGGCCGCTGCAACGCGATGTATTGCGGCGCGAGCCCCGACATCGACTCGACCATGACGAGTTCGGGAAAGCTCTCCGCCGGCGTCCCGTTGGCAATGAGCAGGTGGCGAATATCATGGTCGGCATCGCATATCACGAGGCTGACGTATTCGATGCCGAAACTGACGCGCAGGCCGTCGGTGAGGGCCACGATCAGGGCATCGAGCGACTCGGCCTGCAACAGCCTGAGTTCGCGGCGCTGCGTGCGCCGCATGATGTCCTCGTTGCGCGCGACTTCGGCCGTCAATTCGTCGAGCTGCCGGCGCATGCCCTCCAGCCGCGCCTCGAGTTCTTCCCTGGACGTCATGTCGTCAGCCTCTCGTCGCGAGATAGTCACGTCCCTTTGTCATGAGATCGACAAACGCGTCTTCGTCACCGTTCGCCACCGTTTCCCGGATGCGCTTCGCAGCATCGCACAGCGCGTCCAGTGGTCCGAGCCCGAACCGGTTCAGATTCTGGATCTCGAAATACAGATGTGGATTATCCTGCGCCACCGCCCCCGACACCAGCAGCTGCGAGTCGAACGTCGTCGACGACATCTTGGCAAGCTTCGGTGCGGCCTCGCCACTCTCCGCGAGCGCCGTGAAGAACGCAATGTTGAGGGCGTGCGACAGGCCGAGAACATATGCGATCAGGCGGTCGTGGTCGTCGAGGCTCATGTCGAGCTGCTCGACCATGGTGGAGGCGAACAGGTCCCTGGCATCCGCCGTGGCCTCGGGATTCCCGGCATCACAGAAGATCAGGTGGCGGCCGGAGAGCAGGCGCGTATCGGGACCGAACATCGGATGCAGCGACGTCACGCGGCAGCCGGCATTCTGCAACTCCTGCAGGCCGTCGAGCAGCGGCGTCTTGAGCGAACCGATATCGAAGACCAGCCCCCGCGGCTTGAGCACCGCGAGCTGTGCCAGAATCCGGCCGGATACCGCGAGCGGCGCGGCCACCACGATGACGTCGTAGTCGACCCCGGCATCGGTCCAGCTGTGGAAACGGTTGGGCCCGTCTTCGACCCCCGTGTCGGCGATCGTCGTCGTGAACCCCTGTGAGGTGAAGAACTCCGCGAACCAGCGACCCATCTTGCCGGCACCGCCGATGACCAGCGCCGTTCGCCCCCCGCCCTTGCCTTCGGCAGCGACACGATCACGTTCCTGGCTTTCGAGCGACGTCCGGATCAGCAGCTGCAGCACATTCTCGACGAGGTCGGGATCGACGCCCTGTTCCTCGGCCTGCGCCCGTCCCATGTCGAGCACGTCCTTTTCACGCTGGTAGTCGCGCGTCCCCGTGCCGCTGTCGCGCTTGGTCCTGCCGATATCGCCGACGATCCGTTGTCGCTCGGCAATGAGTTCGACGAGTTCCCGGTCGACTGCGGACAGGCGTTTTCTCAGGTCTTCGAGATTCATGCATGTCTTTTACCGCAGTCCGGCACGCAAAAAAAGCCGGCCCGAAAGATTCGGGCCGGCTCGTTGCGCTATGTGAAGTCGCCACGGCGTCAGTGTCGATGACGCCGCCCGGGTCCGCGACCGCGATCGTGGTGGCGCTTGCCGTAACGGTAGGCATGGTAGTCGCGCCAGTAGTTGTCGCTGCGCCGATAGGCGACCCCCCAGCGACGCTCCCAGCGATAAATCTCGTAGAGCTGGTGCCAGGCGAGCCGGCGTTCGCGCTGCAGCGGCGAATGGCGGTACCAGTGTCGAAACGCCTTCTGTCGGTGCAGCCAGGCCGGCATATGGCCGGACCGATGCACATTGACCCGCGCGTCAACGGGTGCCCGATAGACATTGTGGACCTGCGTATGCGCGGCGGCCCCGGGTGAATCCAGTAGCATGAGGCCACCGGCGATAACTGCTGCGATCATCAACTTGTTCATAACGTCCTCCGGTTTGTCCCAGTGCAGCCCCAGCGTAGGCGCGAACATATGAACGCGGGGTGAATTCGTGAGAACATCCGGGCTGAAAAAATGAACGTGAGGTGAACCATGAAGACACGCGCCGCAATTGCCTTTGAAGCAGGTAAACCGCTCGAGATCGAGATGCTCGACCTCGAAGGACCGCGGGAAGGAGAGGTCCTGCTTCGCAATGTGGCTACCGGCGTCTGCCATACCGATGCGTTCACCCTGTCCGGCGAAGACCCGGAGGGAATCTTTCCCGCCGTGCTCGGGCACGAAGGGGGCTCCATCGTCGAGGAGATCGGACCGGGTGTCACTTCGGTTGCCGTTGGCGATCACGTGATCCCGCTGTACACGCCCGAGTGCGGCGAATGCAGTTTTTGTACGTCGGGCAAGACCAATCTCTGCCAGGCCATCCGGGCTACACAGGGCCAGGGCCTGATGCCCGACGGCACCTCGCGGTTCTCGCTGGGCGGCAAGACCGTGTTTCACTATATGGGTACGTCCACTTTCAGCGAGTACACGGTCCTGCCCGAGATTGCCGTGGCGAAGGTCAACAAGGAGGCGCCGCTGGAGAAGGTCTGCCTGCTCGGCTGTGGCATCACGACCGGCATCGGCGCCGTACTCAATACTGCGAAAGTCGAACCCGGGTCGACCGTCGCCGTCTTCGGGCTGGGCGGCGTCGGACTCAGCGCCATCCAGGGCGCAACGATGGCAAAGGCGGGCCGCATTGTCGCCATCGACATCAACGAGGACAAGTTCGAACTGGCGCGGCAACTCGGTGCGACCGACACCGTCAATCCGCGAGACCACGACGCGCCGATTCAGGAGGTAATTGTCGACCTGACGGACGGCGGCGTTGACTATTCCTTCGAATGCGTCGGCAACGTCGACCTGATGCGCGCTGCGCTGGAATGCTGTCACAAGGGTTGGGGCGAATCGGTTATCGTCGGGGTCGCGGGCGCCGGCCAGGAAATCTCGACGCGTCCGTTTCAGCTCGTCACCGGCCGCGTCTGGCGCGGCACAGCGTTCGGCGGATGCAAGGGGCGTTCGCAGTTGCCCGGCATGGTCGACCAGTACATGGACGGCGAGATCAAGATCGACGAATTCATCACCTACACGATGCCCCTCGACGACATCAACAAGGCTTTCGACCTGATGCACGAAGGCAAGAGTATCCGTTCCGTCATTCATTACTGAGCCGTGTCGAAGGTCGCTGTCGCAACAACGTCGCAGCGTGCTGCAGACGCAGCACGGGAGGTCGCGGCTGCCGGGGGCAATGCCGTCGACTGTGCACTCGCGGCAGGCCTCATGACGATCAATACCGAACCCGGCGTCTGCGCGCTCGGGGGCAGCGCCTTCATCACGATCTGGAGCGCCGGCGACGACCCGGTCACGGTCGACGGCAATGTCGCCGTGCCGGGCAAAGGTCTCGAGTCGGCACAACGGGGCCGCGGGGCCGTCGAAGTCGAACTCGATTACGGCGGCGGCATTAAGACGCTGGTCGGCCCCGGCTCGGTGGCGGTGCCGGGGACGCTCGCCGCGATGGAGACCGCCTGGCGAGGTCATGGCAACGCATCCTGGCAGTCCATCTTCGAGCCGACGGTCCGCGCCTGCCGCGATGGCT
>JARRMH010000074.1:0-8799 GCA_037386205.1 Woeseiaceae bacterium
CGCAGCGCCTTGACCACAGGAACGTCCGCCGGTAGCAGCTCGTCGGCATCGAGCCGTTCGCGCGGCACCCACTTGAGCGCCTGCCCCTCCCGGCCGACCGGTTCGCTGACCCAGTCACTGACGATGAAGAACTCGATCGTGACGATGCGGTCATCGTACTCGTGGCGCAGGTTCATGAAGGACGCGCAGCGTGTAATCTCGATGCCGAGTTCCTCTGCGAGTTCCCGGGACAGCGCCTCGACGGACGATTCACCGGCACCTATCTTGCCCCCCGGAAACTCCCACATCCCCTGGAACGGGCCGCCACCGAGCCGCTCGGCGATCAGCACGCGGCCCTCTGCGTCGCAGAGAATTCCGGCTGCGACATTGAAATGATCCATGGCGCGTCGCGTGTCAGCCCAGCTTGCCGTGGCACTGTTTGTATTTCTTGCCCGAGCCGCAAGGACAGGGCTCGTTGCGTCCGACCTTGCGCCCGTCGCGGACGAAGGGCGTTTGCGAGGGCTGCTCGGGCTCGGCTTGCTGCTCAGCGGCGGCGCCGGCTGCCGGCCCGCCGAGAGCCGATGCCTGCGCGTGCTGGAACTTCATCTGCTCGGCCTGCTTGCGGCGGGCCTCCATGGCGGCAAGGTCCTCCTCGCTCTGCACCCGGATGCGCGACAGGATGCTCACGGTGTCGTGCTTCACCTGCTCGATCATGTCGCCGAACATCTCGAACGCTTCACGCTTGTATTCCTGCTTCGGGTTCTTCTGTGCATAGGAGCGCAGGCCGATGCCCTGGCGCAGGTGATCCATCGCCGCCAGGTGTTCCTTCCAGTGGAAATCGAGTTGTCGCAACATGATCTGTTTCTCGACTCCGCGCATCAGCTCGGAACCGATCTCGTCGACCTTCGCCTGGTACGCCTTCGTTACCTCCTCCACGCAGCGTTCGCCGATCGCTTCGGCGGTCAGCGTCGAGTCATCACGAATCCAGCGCGGGACATCGACGCGCACGCCGAATTCCGCGTCCAGCGCGTTCGACAGCCCCTCGGCATCCCACATCTCGTCGAGACTGCCGGGCGGTATATGCTGCTGCACGGTAGCCTCGACAACCTCGTCACGAATCGCCGCGATCGACTCCTCGACCTCGTCGGCCTCCATCAGGTCGTTGCGCATCACGTAGACGACCTTGCGCTGGTCATTGGCGACGTCGTCGTATTCCAGCAGGTTCTTGCGGATATCGAAGTTGTGTGCCTCGACCTTGCGCTGCGCCCGCTCGATCTGGCGGGTGAGCAGGCGACTCTCGATGGCTTCGCCTTCGCGCATGCCGGCACGCGCCAGCAGGGCCTTGGTCCGGTCGGGATCGCCGAAAATACGCATCAGCGAGTCTTCCATGGACAGGTAGAAACGCGACGAACCCGGGTCACCCTGGCGTCCCGAGCGTCCACGCAGCTGGTTGTCGATACGACGCGACTCGTGCCGCTCGGTGCCGACGATATGCAGGCCGCCGGCTTCGACGACCTTGTTGTGTTGCTCCTGCCATTCCTCGCGTATGCGCGACTTTTCCTCGTCGCTTTCCGCAGCGACCAGTGCCGCATCGAGGCTGCCGCCGAGCACGATATCGGTACCGCGACCGGCCATGTTCGTGGCGATCGTCACGGCGCCCGGGCGGCCCGCATTCTGCACGATCAGGGCTTCGCGTTCATGCTGTTTCGCATTGAGCACCTCGTGCCGGATCTTCTTCTTGCTGAGGAAATTCGACAGCAGTTCCGATGCCTCGATCGAAGTCGTGCCGACGAGGACCGGCTGACCCCGCTCCGTGCAGTCGACAATATCTTCGACAATCGCCTCGAACTTGTCCTTTTCGGTCAGATAGACGAGATCCGGCTGGTCATCACGGATCATTGGCTTGTGCGTCGGGATCACGACAACTTCGAGGCCGTAGATCTGCTGGAACTCGAAGGCCTCGGTGTCCGCGGTGCCGGTCATGCCGGAGAGGTTGCGGTAGAGACGGAAGTAGTTCTGGAATGTGATCGATGCGACGGTCTGGTTTTCCTGCCGGATCGACACGCCTTCCTTCGCCTCCACGGCCTGGTGCAGGCCGTCACCCCAGCGGCGACCCGGCATCGTGCGTCCTGTGAATTCGTCGACGATGACAACCTCGCCGTCCTTGACGACGTAGTCGACGTCGCGCTTGTAAATGGCGTGCGCGCGCAGTGCCGCGTTCAGGTGATGCAACAGGCGGATATTGCCCGGGTCATACAGGCTTTCACCTTCCTTGAGTAACCCGTATTGCGCCATCAATGCTTCGACCCGCTGATGGCCCTCTTCGGTGACGTGCGCCTGCTTCGCCTTGAGATCGAGCGTGTAGTCGCCGCGGGGCAACAGGCGTACCTTCGCAGGTTTCTTGCTGCCGTCGACGAGGACGACGTCGGCTTCGTTCTGCTCGGCCAGCGTCACGGCCTCGTCCAGCGACATCTCCTGGTCATCGCGGTCGGCAAGCACGACCTTGTTGAACGGGATGTCGTAGTTCGTCTTTTCCCCGGTCTCTTCCTGCGGCGTGAGCTTCGGGATCAGTTTGTTGATCTGGGCATAGAGGTCGGTGCTCGCCTCCGCCGGACCGGAGATGATCAGCGGCGTCCGCGCCTCGTCGATCAGGATCGAATCGACCTCGTCGACGATGGCGAAGTTGAGCATGCGCTGGGTCTTGTCCTCGACCGAAAACGCGAGATTATCCCGCAGGTAGTCGAAACCGAGTTCGTTGTTGGTCGCGTACGTGATGTCGGCCGCGTAGGCCGCGCGTTTTTCTTCGGTCGGCTGCCCTGCGCGTGTCACGCCTACCGTCAGCCCGAGTAACTCGTAAATCGGGCGCATCCAGTCCGCGTCGCGCTGCGCGAGGTATTCGTTGACCGTGACAATGTGCACGCCGTCACCACTGATCGCATTGAGGTAGGCCGGCAGAGTCGACATCAGCGTCTTGCCCTCACCCGTGCGCATTTCGGCAATGTTGCCGTCGTGCAGCACCATGCCGCCGACCAGCTGGACGTCGAACGGGCGCAGGCCGAGGGTACGCACCGCTGCCTCTCGAGCGACGGCGAACACTTCCGGCAGGAGATCCTGGAGCGTCTCACCGTCGGCGTAGCGCTTGCGGAACTCATCCGTTTTTGCTGTCAGCTGGTCGTCGCTCAGCTGCTGCAGCCCCTCTTCGAGGGCGTTGATCTTCTTGACGACTTTCGAGTACTGGCGCAGCAGTCGCTGGTTGCGGCTGCCAAATATGCGAGTCAGGAAATTGGCCACGCGGGCTCCCCGGTCAAACAAAGGCCGCTATTCTACGGCCAATTCATGGTTAATGTCGCGATCTGTGGGCGAATTCGGCGAACACAAGGGTGACGGACGCGACGTCCGATCGATCAGGCCCGGGAGACGGCTCGCTTACGAAGAGTCGCGAATGAATTTCACCGGGTTCACCCGGCGGCCGTTCTGGAGCACTTCGAAGTGCAGGTTCGGACCCGTGGCACGGCCCGTTTCGCCCATCAGGGCGATGACCTGCCCTTTCCTGATCTCGTCGCCGACGGAGACGAGATTCTCGGAATTGTGTGCATAACGTGTCGAGAAGCCGTTGCCGTGGTTGATCTCGACCATGATGCCGTAGCCATAGCGATCGCCGGACCATGTCACCACGCCGTCCGCCACGGCAACGATTTCGGCGCCGAGTTTGCCGGCGAAGTCGATGCCCGTGTGGTTGGCCGGCTTGCCCGTGAAGGGGTCCGTTCGCTTGCCGAAATAGGACGACAACCAGCCGGATTTGATGGGGCGTCCCTGCGGGTGCACGCGCTCTTTGAGATTCTGGTTCATCAGCACCGATTCGAGCACGTTGAGCTGCGCCTCGCGGTGGTCGAGCTGGTACCCGAGCGCCGTCATCGCATCGACGACCTCGGGAACGGCCACGTTGGAGCCCGCCGACATGGGTTCTTCCGGACCACCCATTGCCGGTTCGGAGTCGAAATTGAATTCGCTGTCGTCGATATCGGCCATCTCGGTGAGACGGCGGCCGACGGCATCGAGCCGGATCATGCGCGCGTTCAACTGGGCGATGCGTATGGCGATCGCGTCGAGCGTGTCTTCGTTGCCTTTGCGAATGTCGGCGATCGTTTCTTTTTGTTCGTGGACCTGGTCCGCCAGCACTTTGAGTTCGCCGGAGTTCTCACCCGAGGCATGCTGCGACGAAAACCAGTAGCCCCCGGCAAAACCGACAGCCATTACGACCAGGGCCACGCCCCCCGCCGCCAGCCGGGCCATTGCACCGGACAGGCTTATTTGACGAGGCTTGCCGAACCCCTTGCCGTAAATTACTACATTCATCGATTGCGCTCCGAGCGCGTTGCAGTCGCTTTGTTGGTGCAGACAGTCGAACCGCCCGCCGATATGTAGCGGCCACTGCCTGCCGTTGTTATAAACCTGCTGTCCCTGCTCACTTCGGTAGCCCCGCTGCCCCGCGTGGAGGGGCCGGTGGTTTTGCGTCCCCGCCTCGCGGCGGGTTTGCCTTTTCGTGTGCGACAATATGCATAATGTCGAAAATCATTACAAGGTTGGGGGTTCCAGCTGCGACGCGCGTCGCACCGATTTGGGCAAAATCGCCAACCACGTCACATTTTGATGGCCGATAAGCCCCTGAAAGATCTGCTAAATCCCACTGCAAACGGGGACTTGGGCGACATTGTTCGACGCGCTCGCAGGCTCGGCGAGCTGACGGACAATCTGTGCAAATCTCTGGGGGAGGAATTCTCGGGTGCCATCGTCGCCGCCAATCTCCGCGAAAACGGCGAACTCGTGATCATAGCCGCCTCGTCCGCCTGGGCCAGCCGGCTGCGCTATGAAACGGACGTCCTGCTGGAGGCGGCACGTGTCGCGGGAGTCGAACCGACGGCCTGCCGGATCCGCGTCACGCAATCCTGACCGGGCCGTTAGCCGGCCACCGATGCTAGGCGTAAGCGGGCGTCGCGTAGGAAATCGGCGCCTTGCGGGAGTCTTCGAACGTGACTTCTTCCCAGGTCGACGCGTCGGCCAGCATGGCCCGCAGCAGCTTGTTGTTGAGGTCATGGCCCGACTTGAAGGCCTTGAGCTCGCCGATCAGGCTGTGCCCCAGCAGATACGCATCGCCGATGGCGTCGAGTATCTTGTGGATAACGAACTCGTTCGAGTAACGGAGCCCATCCTCGTTGAGGATCCGGTAGTCATCGAGGACGATGGCGTTGTCCATGCTGCCGCCAAGCGTCAGGTTGCGTTCGCGCAGAGCCTCGACGTCACGCAGAAAGCAAAACGTCCGCGCGCGGCTGATTTCCTTCAAGAAAGACGTGGATGAGAAATCGATGGTTGCGTGCTGGCTCAGCTTGTTGAAAACCGGGTGATTGAAATAGACCTCGAAGTTGACCTTGAAACCGTTGAACGGCAACAGTTCAGCCCACTTGTCGCCGTCCTCGACGCGGACTTTCTTTTTGATGCGGATGAATTTCTTGGCCGCGTTCTGCTCCTCGATGCCGGCCGACTGCAGCAGGAAGACGAACGGACCGGCGCTGCCGTCCATGATCGGCACTTCGGCAGCGGACAGGTCGACGGTAATGTTGTCGATGCCGAGGCCGGCCAGCGCGGACATCAGGTGTTCAACGGTTGCGATCCTGACACCGTCCTTGATCAGCGTCGTGCCGAGCATCGTCTCGCCAACGAGCAGCGGATCGGCCGGCACGTCCACCGGTGGCTCCAGATCGATGCGCCGAAAAGTGATCCCGGCATTTTCTGCGGCGGGTCGCAGAGTCATGTAGACCTTCTCACCCGAGTGCAGACCCACACCGGTGGCCCTGACGGCCGTCTTCAATGTGCGTTGTCTCAGCATGTCGCGCGAAAGATTATCATATGTCAAGAAAATCTCTACGGGAATTAATCCCTTAGCCCAGTTGTACCAACAGCCCCGCGGATCGGTCGGGGAGCGGCTGGAAGGGGCCGGCCCGGATTGTTCCGGGCCGGCAAAGCGGAGGCAGTGCCCGCCGACGAGTGAGTAATATGGCGGGCTGCTGGCCCTTCCTAGTCGGCCTGGCGCCGCAGGAATGCCGGGATATCCAGGAGTTCCTCCTGCAGTCCCCCTTCCCCGAGGCCGTCACCCACCGCGCGCTTGCGTTGCACGGTCGGCTTGTCCAGCGTGTGGTAGTTGGGTTCCGTGCGCTTCTCGCTGCGGCGCACGATGCGCATCGGCGACTCTCCGGCAGCAGCTTGCTGGCCGAGTCCCGTCGCGACGACTGTCACACGGATCCGGTCCGTCATGTCGGGATCGATGACCGTGCCGACAACAACCGTTGCGTCGTCGGAGGCAAACTCCTTGACCGTGTTGCCGACCTCCTGGAACTCGCCGATCGACAGGTCCATGCCGGCCGTGACGTTGACCAGGATGCCGTTGGCGCCGGCCAGGTTGATGTCCTCGAGCAACGGGCTGGAAACAGCCGCCTCGGCCGCTTCGCGGGCGCGATCTTCACCCTGCGAGACGCCGGTGCCCATCATCGCCATACCCATCTCGGACATGACGGTCCGCACGTCCGCGAAGTCGACGTTGATCAGGCCGGGACGGGTGATCAGTTCGGCAATGCCCTGCACCGCGCCCTGCAGTACCTGGTTAGCCGACTTGAACGCATCCAGTAACGTTGTTTCGCCGCCGAGCACCGTCAGCAGCTTTTCGTTGGGGATCGTGATCAGCGAATCGACGTACTTGCCGAGTTCCCCGATGCCGTAATCGGCAATCTGCATGCGCTTGCCGCCTTCCATCAGGAACGGCTTGGTCACGACGGCGACGGTCAGGATGCCGAGCTCCTTCGCGACCTGGGCGACGACCGGCGCGGCGCCCGTCCCCGTGCCGCCGCCCATGCCGGCCGTGATGAAGAGCATGTTGGCACCCTCGATGACCTCGTGAATGCGATCGCGATCCTCCATCGCGGCCTGGCGGCCGATATCGGGGTCCGAGCCGGCACCCAGACCTTTCGTGATGTTGCAGCCGATCTGCAGGGACGTGCGCACCCGCGAGCCCTTGAGCGCCTGCGAATCCGTGTTGGCGCAGATGAAATCGACGCCCTCGATCCCGGTATCGACCATGTGAGCGACGGCGTTGCCGCCGCCGCCACCGACACCGATGACTTTGATCACAGCGCTCTGGCTGTGGTTATCCATTAGTTCGAACATAGAGTCTTCCTCCGCTTATTTTCCCTGTGGGGCACTCACTTAGCCCCGTTGTTGAACACCAAAAAAACTATTAAAAATGGCCCTGGAACCAGCTCTTCATCCGTTCCCAGATGTCGCCCAGGTTGCCGCCAATCGGCGTGCTGCGACGGTCGCGCCGCGCCAGGCTTTCGTAGCCGTACAGGAGCAAGCCGACGCCCGTCGCGTGGATCGGGTTACGCACCACGTCCATGAGACCTTCGACATACTGTGGGGAGCCCAGCCGGACCGGCATGTGAAACACTTCCTCGGCCAGTTCGACGGCGCCCTCCATCTTGGCGCTGCCACCCGTGATGACGATCCCCGCCGCGATCAGCTCCTCGAATCCCGAGCGCCGCAATTCATCGCGCACGAGACCGAACAGCTCCTCGTAGCGCGGCTCGACAATCTCGGCCAGCGTCTGCCGGGCCAGTCGCCGTGGCGGCCGTTCGCCGACGCTCGGTACCTCGATCGTCTCGTCGGGATTGGCGAGCTGCGACAGCGCGCAGGCATACTTGATCTTGATTTCCTCGGCATACTGCGTCGGCGTTCGCATGGAGACCGCAATGTCGTTGGTCACCTGGTCACCCGCGATCGGGATGACGGCCGTGTGTTGAATGGCTCCGCCCAGGAACACGGCGAGATCGGTCGTGCCGCCACCGATGTCGACGATGCAGGAACCGAGCTCCTTTTCGTCGTCGGTCAGCACGGCGTAGCTCGACGCCAACTGCTCGAGCACGATATCGTCCACTTCGAGCCCGCATCGCTGCACGCACTTGACGATGTTCTGGGCCGCACTTTCGGCACCCGTCACCATGTGCACCTTGGCTTCGAGGCGCACGCCGGACATCCCGACCGGCTCGCGGATGCCCTCCTGGTTATCGATCAGGAATTCCTGCGGCAGAATGTGGAGAATCTTCTGGTCGGCCGGTATCGCGACGGCACGGGCGGCATCGATGACCCGGTCGACGTCGCCGGCGCTCACTTCGGAATCCCGGATCGCGACGATGCCATGCGAGTTGAGGCTGCGAACGTGGCTGCCGGCAATGCCCGTGTAGACCGAATGAATATCGCAGCCCGCCATGAGTTCGGCCTCTTCGACCGCGCGCTGGATCGAGTGCACCGTCGACTCGATGTTCACCACGACACCTTTCTTGAGGCCGCGCGACGGATGCGAGCCGATGCCGACGACCTCGATGTTGCCACCATCATTGACCTCGCCGACGATGGCGACGACCTTCGACGTGCCGATATCCAGCCCGACAATCAGGTTCTTGTCAGTACGCTTCGACATTCACTCGGTCCCCGTCGATGCAAGTAGCTTGCGCTCGTCCCGGCGCGAATCGTCGCCGGGTGAATCCGGCCCACCGTTCCAGCCGATGGTGAAACCGTTCCCGTAGCGCATGTCCACGTACTCGATGTCGGCGGCTCGGCCAGTGATGATGTCGGCGACCACCGCAAGAAAAAGCTCGGTGCGGTGTGCGACGTCGCGGCGACCGAAACGTACTTCGATGCCGTTGCCCAGCGTCATCTCCCACGAACCCCGCGCATCGAGGCGCACGCGTCGCACGTCCAGCCCGACCGGGATCA
>JARRMH010000075.1:0-10080 GCA_037386205.1 Woeseiaceae bacterium
CCGGTTGCACGATGATCCTGAAGCCGAGCGAGCTCGCGCCATTCGATGCAATGGTATTCGCGGAGATCCTGGACGCGGCGGGCGTCCCGGCCGGCGTGTTCAATCTCGTCAACGGCGACGGACCGGGTGTCGGCACGGCGATGTCCGGACACCCGGACATCGACATGGTGTCGTTTACCGGATCGACGCGCGCAGGCGTGCTGATCGCGCAAAACGCGGCACCGACCGTCAAGCGGGTCGCGCAGGAGCTGGGTGGCAAGTCAGCGAACATCCTCGTCGACGACGAAACATTCGCAAAGGCCGTTGCGGCAGGCGCCCGTGAGATGTTCGATAATACGGGACAATCCTGCAACGCGCCGTCGCGCATGATCGTGCCCCGATCGCGCATGCAAGAAGCGGCGACCATTGCGGCGAAAGTGGCAGAGGAGACGAAGGTCGGCAAGCTCCGCGACGAAGGGGCCGAAATGGGGCCGCTGGTCTCGGAGGCGCAGTGGGACAAGGTGCAGCGGCTGATACAGTCCGGAATAGACGAGGGAGCAACGCTCGTCGCCGGCGGCACGGGGCGGCCCGAGGGCCTCGACAAGGGTTACTTTGCGCAACCAACGGTCTTCGCCGATGTCTCTAATGACATGACCATAGCGCGAGAGGAAATATTTGGCCCGGTCCTATCGATCATCCCCTACGATGATCTCGACGATGCCATCGCGATTGCCAATGACACGCCTTACGGGCTGTCGGGTTTCGTGTCGTGCGCCGATCTCGACACAGCGCGTGAGATCGCCTCGCGCCTGCGGACGGGCATGGTGCATATCAACGGGGCTCACCTCGATTCGGCCGCCCCGTTCGGCGGTTACAAGCAATCGGGCAACGGGCGCGAATGGGGACATCACGGCATCGAAGAATTCCTCGAGATGAAATCGGTCTACGGCTACGAGCAGAGAAAGCACTGATGAAAAGGATTTTGACCCTCCTAGCGGGCGCAGGCGCGCTGTTTCTTGCCGCCTGTTCCGGGGAGACCAACTTGCCGGATCCAACCGGCGAAGGCGGCGTCCGGGCGATTAATGCGATTCCGGGCTCTCCGTCCGTTACGTTCCTGATCGAGGAACGCTCGCTCGGCAGCGTTGGTTACAAGGACTCCTCGACGCCCGCTCTCTACGATAATTTCGAGTACAACTTCAATTTCGACATCAGCCTGCCGGCGCAGGCGGAGCGAGAGCGTATCGCCAGCGTGCCGCTCCAGGTCGAGGCCGATCGGGAGCACGTGTTCGTGCTGACGGGTGATCTCGCCGCCCCGACGGTGACGATCTGGACCGCGGACCTGCGCGAGTGGAACGAAACCGATACCGCCTTCGAAGCTCGTTTTGCCCATCTGGCGGAGTCGCTCGGCAGCGTCGATGTGTATCTCTATGACAACGACGGGCCGGCGCCGGTGCAGGGCGAACAGGTCGGCTCGCTGGACTACGGCGAGGTCATGGATCCGGTGGACTTCGAGGACGGCGTCTATCGTGCGCTGATAACCGCTGCCGGGGACATCGACACGGTCTACCACTCGAGCATCGCGGTCATCCTGAACGCCCAGTCGTCGTATCTCATCTCGCTGTTCGACGGCAACGAAAACGAGACCAGCCCGTACATGCTGCAGTCGATGTCGACGGCGGGCCAGAGTCAGAGTATGCCGGACCCGGCGTACCCACCCACCATCCGCTTCGTGCACGGCGCCAGGACACTGCAGAACGTCGATATCTACGCCGACGAAAGCCTCACCGACCGGGTTGTCGCAGACCTCGGGCTCGGCGAGGCGACGCCCGATATCGTTACGGGCACGGACGACGCGACGTGGTACATGACCCCGGCCGGCAGCACCGCGACCGTGTTGTTCGAACAGCCTGTTCCCGGAGCACGGTGGAGTACACCGACGATGCTGTATCTCACCGGAGACACCGACGACTGGTCGGGCGTGAACCTGTTCCAGGACCGCGCGTCGACATCAACGGTCGCCAAGGTGAGCCTGTTTCACAGCGCCGTAAACGTCGACGCCATCGACCTTTATTTTCTGGAGCGCGGCGAGACACTGACCGATGAGTCACGCCCGAACATTAGCCGTGCCAATTACGGCGTACCGTCGGCAACCGCAGCCCTGGCAGCTGGCAGCTACGATCTGTACGTGAGGGAATATGCTACTACGACGCAGATCGGCGGACCGTATGAGCTCGACATCGAGCTTGGCGATGTGGTCAACCTGCTCGGCATCGATGCCGTGAATCCCGGCGAGATCGACATCGTCGACGTCTCGCTGCCCTGATTCGTCAGGTCGCCGTCGCGGCTTCGATGTAGGCGGCGCGGTCGTTCGCCGCCTCCTCCGCCGAGATCGACTTGGCCGAGTACATGGCTTCGTCCGCCACGCTGAGCAAGTGCCAGAGTTCTTCGCCGTGTTTCGGCAATAACGCGATCCCGACACTCGCAGCACAACGGATCTCCTTCCCCTGGATAATGTAGGGGTCCGATGCCGTCTGCACGAGCCGCTCGGCAATGTGCCTGACGTCATCGACCGATACGCCCGGCAGAACGATGGCAAACTCGTCGCCGCCGAGCCGACCGAGAATGTCTTCCGGACGCAGGCAGAACTCCAGCCGGTGACCGAATGCTTTCAGCAGGGCGTCGCCCGCCCGGTGCCCGAAGCGATCGTTTATTGACTTGAACTGATTGAGGTCCAGATAGAGTACGGCGCCGCTGCTGCAGGAACGAATCGTCGCGCTTGCCTTTTGTTCGAATCCACGCCGGTTGAGCACGCCGGTGAGTGGATCGTGCAGTGCGTCCGCCAGCATCTTGCTCTCGTTTTGCTTGCGCTGTGTGATATCGATGACGGTCACCGAGAAATCATCCCCGACAGGCTCGGCCACGAATCTCAGCCAGCGCTCGCCGTCCCCGGTCTCTGTGCATACTTCGTAGCTCAGATTGGTCGCCGGCTGTTCGTGGCCGCTGAAATGTCCTACCAGGCGATCCGGGTCCAGCAGTCCGATACTCTCGAGCGGCATCCCGACCAGCGCGCCCGGCTCGTCGCCGGCGAATTCTCCGGCGGCGCGGTTGGCGAAAACGCAGCGGAAGCGGCGGTCGGAATCCGCCTCATCGTGCGCGAAGCGCAGGATACCGTTCGACGAGGTCTCGATGAGGGTGCGGACAAGATGTTCACTGTCGGCAAGCTGCATCTGGGCCATGCGGCGCTCGGTCACGTCGCGACAGACAACGACCATCCCGAGGTCCTGTCCGCGGTTGCCGGTCAGGGGACCGACCGACAACTCGTAGATGTTGTTGGAGTCGAGACGCAGGGTCTGTGTCAGGTCCAGCTCACGCGCCTGCTCCAAAATCGCGCGTGCGGCGGGGAAGTCATCCCACAGCCGGTTGCCGATCAGCTCTTGCTCGGGACTGCCGAGCAATTCCCGGCCCGCTTTGTTGGTGCAAATGATGCGCTGCTCGTTGTCGATTACGAAGATCGGATCCCGTACGTGATCGAACAGCGTCTTGTAGGCGAGCGGACTGAAATCGTAGACGCGCAGCTTGAGACTCACCCACGCGAACGCCGGCCACATCAGGGCGACAGTTATCGCCGTGAAGGGAAATTCGACCGGCCCTATGCCGAGAAAGGTATTGCCGACGCTGACGATGTAAGGCAACGATGCGCAGACGAGCAGGACCGCGATCGTCTTGCGGTGCACCGATGCGAGCGCGGGCAGCCGGCTCACCATGCCGAGGGCGGAAAACGCGATCAGACCGTAAGTGAACGGTGCGAATACCCTGTTGAACCAGTAGTGCTCCGTCACCGTTGAGAACACCGGGCCGGCATCGGTCTCGACGACGGCCCAGATCATATTGTGGGCCGGGTTCGTCAGCGCCAGCCCGGTCGTCGCCATCGGGATGATCGCAAGCACGAGTATGGTCAACCACCCCGGGCGTTCTGCCGTGAATTCGCGG
This sequence comes from Woeseiaceae bacterium, assembly GCA_037386205.1. Taxonomy (GTDB): domain Bacteria; phylum Pseudomonadota; class Gammaproteobacteria; order Steroidobacterales; family Woeseiaceae; genus UBA1847. The sequence goes on from JARRMH010000075.1 coordinate 3,970, forward strand.
TAGATCATGAAAAACACGATCGCGGCAAACCCGGCCGAGAAGAAGCTCAGGGTGCGCCCGATACCGTACAGTAATGGTTCCGTCGCGCCGAAGGAGAACGCCGCGCCTGCGCACAGGCCCGCCATCAGGACGAGGAAGAAACCGACCGGATTGTTGGGATTTCGCAACGCCGACGTCATGACGCGTGCGGCAAGCCCCACGTAGGCGATGGCGGCGACTCCGAGGAACGGCGGCACGATGTCGGTCAGCGGCAACATTCCGACAATGTTAGCGGGCAACGATATTACATTATGCGACCTGTGCCGCATTCCAATTCAAACGGCACGCGATACGCCGCTTTTTCCGGCCCGAACCCTGTTGCAGACCGCGTTGTCAGAGCCCTTCGGCAGTATCGGCAATCAGCGTATCGACAACCGATTTGAGCGCGTCCTCCTTGCTCGCTCCCGACGCCCGCTCGAGTTCGTAGTCCTTCAGCTGGCGATGGGCACTGGTGCCGCGCATCAGAATATCGTGCACACCTTTGACTTCGGCTTCGCAACCGAGCGCTTTCGCATCTTCGGAGATCAGCGAACACAACTCGTCCAGCAATTCCGAAAAGGGCACGACGCGACCTCGCGCCAGGTCGATCAGCCCTTCGTCGAAGCTGTAGCGCATCGCCCGCCAGCGATTCTCGCGGATCAGCATCGGCGTGTAGATGCGCCAGCGCTGGTTCCGGGTGCGCAACCGCCACAACATTCGCAGAATGCAGCTCAAGAGTGCCGCCAGCGCCACCGTGTCGCCAAGACGGGTGCAAACGTCCATGATGCGTGTCTCGAGCGTCGGAAAGCGTCCGCTCGGCCGCAGATCCCACCAGATGCGGGTTGAGTCTTCTATCAGTCCTGCATCCTGCAAGATGCTGACGTGCCGCACGTACTCGGCCCAGCTCGCAAAGCGCTCCGGCAACCCGGTTCGTGGCAGGGCATCGAATATCGTCAAACGGTAGCTCTTCAGCCCGGTGTCCTGGCCCAGCCAGAAAGGCGACGAACAGGACAAAGCCAGAAGATGCGGCAGGAAATACGACAACTGGTTCATGAGGTCGATACGCAGTTCGTCGTCGTCGATCCCGACGTGCACGTGCATGCCGCAGATGAGCAACCTGCGTGCCGCGCCCTGCATTTCATGAGTCAGCTGGTTATAGCGGTCCTTCTTGGTGTGTTTCTGCGCCGTCCACTCGGAGAACGGGTGCGTCGACGATGCAATCGGCGCGAGCCCGTGATTATTTGCGACCTCGATTATATTGCTGCGCAAGCGCGCGAGGTCCTCGTGGACCTCCTGGATGTTGTTGCACACGCGCGTACCGATCTCGATCTGCGACTTGAGCAATTCGGAGGTGACCTGCGCACCGCAGCGCTCCTCCGCTTCTTCCATCAGCGAATCCGGTGGATCGATGACGAGACTGCGAGTCTCCTTGTCCACCAGCAGGTATTCTTCCTCAACGCCGATCGTGAATGGCGGCTCTTTGATGCTCATCCCAGGCCCCTTGTGGTGCAATGCCCCTACGCGGTGATGCGCCGGTCTTTTATCTTCAGCTTCTCGGGGATCGAGGCAATAACTGCTTCCATCACTGCCGCTATCTCCGCAATGCCGTCGTCGTCGTCAACAAGGTCCTGCCGAATCTCGATGCCGACGTGCGGCAGGCCGAGCTCTTCGGCATGGTGGTCAATCGTAAAATCCTGCGGTGCCTTGCCCGAATAGGGCTCATTGTCACCGACGCTGTAGCCCCCCTGTCGCAATCCGTCCAGGAAGATCTCGCGCATCTTTTCGTCCTTGTCCCACAGCACGCCCATTTGCAGTTCCCGGGATTCGCCATTCAGCACCGGGGTGAAGCTGTGGATCGAAATCAGGGCCGGCTGCGGGCCGGCCTTCGAGAGCCGCTCGATCTGCTCGCCGATCGCGACGTGATAGGGCCAGTAGAGCGCACTGGCGCGCAGATCCTTGTCCGCCTGGCGGAGGTTCCTGTTGCCCGGCACGAGAATGCCGTCACCGTATTCGAGGAACGCACTCGGGTCCATGAGTTGCCGGTTGCAGTCGACCACGAGGCGCGAGTAGTTCTGCACGACCGCGGTCACGCCCAGCGACTCGGCGAGCGTCTCCGTCAGCGGACCCGCGCCGATATCGATGGCGAGATGACAGCGGCGCGCGAACGGGTCGAGTCCCATGTCGCCGAGCGACCGTGGACTACGGCAGCTCGCATGGTCGCAGACCAGCCGAATCGGTTTTTCCGACACCGGCTTGAGCACGCGGTATGGCCCCGGCTCGTCGGGAGCCAGGAGCGAATGTACAACGCCCGGGTGCGATTCTCTTGTCATGTAAGGGTGCGGATAGTGCTCCGCTTCAATGGTCTACCGGTCAGGGTAGTACCTGAGCGTTTTCCAGTCTACCGCAACGAAAACGGCAGACCACCCGTGGATTATCCGGACGGCCCTCAGGCGAGGCGACGGGATGTCGTCGAGTCGGACCAGGGCTCAAAAGAGGCGACCGACGCCGGGCGCGCGATGTAATACCCCTGCGCGAACTCCACGCCAAGCGCTCCGAGCTTGTCCAGCACCTGACGGGACTCGACCCGCTCGGCGATGGTCTCGATGCCCATGGCGTTGCCGACCTTGTGAATCGCCCGCACCATTTCCTCGTCGACGTTGTTTTCGGCAACGTGGCTGATGAACTGCCCGTCGATCTTGAGGTAGTCGACCGGCAGGTTCTTGAGATACGTAAAGGACGACAGGCCGCTGCCGAAATCGTCGAGCGAAAACTTGCAGCCGAGTTCTTTGAGGGCCTGCATGAAGTGCACCACCCGTGCAAGATTCGAGATGGCCGCGGTTTCCGTGATTTCGAAACAGATTGCGCCGTTCGGCAGTTTCTGCTTCTTGAGTTCGTCGATGACGAATTCGAGGAAGCGATCTTCGCTGAGCGAGGTTCCCGAGAGATTGATCGCGATCGTGTACCGCGCATTGCCGTCTTCGCTGCGATCCGCGAGCTGGGACAAAGCCTCGTGAATCACCCAGCGATCGAGGGTCGACATCAGGTTGTAACGCTCGGCCGCGGGAATGAACTGATCCGGCCCGACGAGGTCGCCGTCCTCGTCACGCATCCGCAGCAACAATTCGTAGTGGCGGCGGCGCTCACCGTCGCTGTCGCCGATACCGATAATCGGCTGGTAATAGAGTTCGAAGCGATTATCCTCGACGGCGCTCGTGATCTTCGAGACCCACTTCATTTCCTCGTGGCGCAGCGACGCATCGCTGTCGCGGTAAAAATGAATCTGGTTGCGGCCCTTGTCCTTTGCCGAATAACAGGCGACATCGGCCGAACTCATCAGGGCGGCCACTTCGTTATTCTCGCTCGTCACCAGGACGACACCGATCGAACAGCGCACGGTCGTGAAAGCATCCTGCCATTCGAAGCGATACCCCTCGATTTCGCCTCGGATGGCTTCGGCAACCTCGATGGCGCGTTCTTCGCTACAGCGCTCGAGCAGGATGCCGAACTCGTCGCCGCTCAGCCGCGCCAGCAGATCGGTCGAACGGACCTGCGACTGGAAGATTTCCGTAAGCTGCTTGAGCAGCGCATCGCCGGCCGCGTGTCCGAACGTATCGTTGACGACCTTGAACTGGTCCAGGTCCACATACAGCAATGCGTGGGTCGTGTCCGAACCACCGCTAATCGTGTCGAGCGCAATGGCCAACCGGTTTTCGAATTCGCGCCGGTTGATCAGGCCGGTCAGCATGTCGTGCGATGCCTGGTAGCTGATCTGGCGGAACAGCCGCGATTCCCTCGACACATCGTGGAAGACCATGACCGAACCGATGATGTTGCCGATGCGGTCACGAATCGGCGCCGCCGAATCCTGGATCGGCACCTCTTCGCCGCTGCGGGTGATCAGTACCGAGTTCTCCGGCAGCGTGATGACACGCCCTTCCTTCAGACACCGGACGACCGGGTTTTCGCATGACGCGCGCGTGTGCTCATTGACGATCGTCATGATTTCGGTGACGGGTTTGCCGCGCGCCGAGCGGAGGTCCCAGCCCGTCAGGTCCTGCGCCACCGGGTTGATGTAGTCGACGTTGCCCTCGGCGTCGGTCGTAATCACGCCGTCACCGATCGACTGCAGCGTCACCTGCGCGCGCTCCTTCTCTTCGAATATGCGGGTCTCGGCACGCTTGCGGTCCGTGATATCGGTGATCGTACCCTCGTGTGCAACGAGGTTTCCGTCGGCATCACGGATGGCCCGTGAGTTCTCCAGCACGACCATTTGCGAGCCGTCTTTGCGACGCAGGCGGTACTCGAAGTTACGGACGAACCCCTGGGCCTCGAGCCGGGCGAACACGCGTTCGCGGTCGATCGGGTTGACGTAGAGTACGGTCGTCCGGCCGGCGGCCTTCAGGTCCTCCACGCTGTCGAAGCCGAGCATTTCCACGAGCGCGGGGTTGGCGGCAATGATTTCGCCGTCGCGCGATGCGATGTACACGCCGTCGATTGTATTCTCGAACAGCCCCCGGTAACGCGCCTCACTGTCTCGCAGACGCTCTTCGTCCTGCTCTTTCTTGATGGCGATCCCGGCGAGACGTGCCAGTCGCCGGATCTTATCGATCTCGTCGGCTTCCGGTGCACGGTTGTCGTCGAGATACACGTCGAGCGTGCCGATGACCCGTGAATCAGGAAGGACCAGGCAGCCCTGAGTCCGTTGTCGAGCGCCGTCGCGCGGGCGCCGTCCCAGCCGGGATCTTGCCGGAAATCCGCCGTAAACCGGTCATGGCCCTGATGGACTGCCGCGCCGCAGGTCAGGCTCTGGCTTGCAACATCGACCGATTCGAGGCACGCACGGAACGCGTCGGGAAGACTCGGACACTGGCTCACGGAGAGTTGCGTGCCGCCCTTGTCGAGTTTCATGACCGCGGCGCGGAAACCAGGCCCGATGCGCTCGACAAAGCGACAGATCGCGCGCAGTGTCCGCTCGCATCGCATGCCCGCGGCGATCATTTCGAGCACCTTGTTCTGCGCGTGCGCCAGCGCTTCGTTGCGCTTGCGTTCCTCGATATCCGTTATCGATACGCGTAACAGGCGCCGCTTGTCGGACGGCAACCGGCTGAAGCGTACTTCACAGGGTATGCGCCGGCCGTTCGAATCCTGGTGGAGCCACTCGAAGGTCGGGTGACCGCCGGCAAGCGCGTTGTCGACGTAGCCGCGGCGGACACCGAATGACGGCGTGCCGTCGGGCTGTTGCGACGGGCTGATGGCCTGGGGCCCGATGGTCAGCAGGCGTGCCTGGGAGAGGTTGAACAGCATGCAGGCCTTGTCGTTTGCATCGACGAATCGGTTGTCGTCGACGTCATAGACGATGATCGCCTCGGGCGCGTTTTCGACGAGCGCGCGGTAGCGCTCCTCGTTCTCGCGCAGTGCGCTCTCGGCCTTCTTCCGGTCCGAGATGTCGCGCAGGCTCAGCACGAAGATTTCGCCACCGATCGTGTCCAGCGAATTGGCGTTGATGCGGGCGTCGAATGTCGTTCCGTCGACGCGCTGTGCGAGAACCTCGCCGCCCATCGCATCGAGATTCGTGTCGTCGAGGCTGGATATGAACGGCGACAGGTACTCGGCAATCGTCTGGTCACCGAGTGCGGGCAACAACTCGCCGATGTGCGAACCGATCAGTCGGGTCCGCGGCCGGCCGAAATATCGTGCGCAGACCTTGTTGCAATTGCGGATGATGCCGTCTGTATCGATCGCAAGGAACGCATCGGTGATGCTGTCGAAAATCGCCTCGAGCGGCGCCTCGCTCTGGATCCGGAGCGACTGCGTGATGGTCGCTTCCATCTTGTCATAATGCTGATCGATCAGTTTGAGCAACGCGACGAAGTCGGGCTTGGTGATCCCCGAGTCTTCCGTGGCAGACCTGATTTTATCCCGTAGATCGCGTTCCATCGGCCAGCATTTCCTGGAGGCTGACCGACACTGTAAAGGAGTCGCACACCGCGCAACTGTGATCTGAATCCAATTTTGAAAATTATTTTGGGAAAAAATTCCCTCTCCAGGCCCGCAACACCGTCAGCGATCACCGCCTCGAACGCCCCAAAAAAG
>JARRMH010000076.1:0-14378 GCA_037386205.1 Woeseiaceae bacterium
ATATCGTCGGGCATGCGCTGATAGAGTTCCGTGCTGCCTGCCACCTTGATAGACGGAGCGGGTTTGCAGCCAAAGGCGGACCCGCGGTCGGTCGTGAATACCATGACATTGGCGCCACCGGCGACCTGAGCCGTAGCGCCCACAGGGTCGAAGGCGGGGGCATCCATGAATACCAATCCCTTGCCCGCGGCGACCGGCTCGGCGTACTGGTAGACCTCGTTGAGGTTGGTCGTGCCCCCTTTGGCGATGGAGCCGAGGGACTTCTCGATGATGGTGGTCAGTCCGCCGGCCTTGTTGCCCGGCGACGGGTTGTTGTCGATGACCAGGCCGCGCGCACTCGTGAACTCTTCCCACCAGCGGATGCGTTCCACCAGCTTGCGGCCGATTTCCTCGCTTGCGGCACGCGCCGTCAGCAGGTGCTCTGCGCCGTAACATTCGGTGGTCTCCGACAGTATGGCCGTGCCGCCCTGGCGTACCAGCAAGTCGACGGCGTGCCCCACCGCCGGGTTACAGCTGATTCCCGAAACCCCGGAAGAACCGCCGCACTGCATAGCCAGTTTGAGCTCCGCCACCGAAACGGGCTCCCGCTGTATGGCGTTTACCCGCGGCAATTCCTCGTCGATGCGCGCGATGACCTTCTGCACGAGTGGCTGCGTGCCGCCCTCGGTCTGGATCGAATAGGAATCGCCGGGGGCACCGTCGAGCAGGTCACCGAGGTTTGCGATTTCGCAGCCGAGGCCCACCACGATGGCGTGAGCGATATTGGGGTGCCGCACATAGCCCGCCATGGCGCGCTTCAGGGATCTGATCCCGTCGAGGGGATGGTCCAGACCGCAGCCGCTCTTGTGTGTGAGGGCCAGAACACCATCGACATTGGGATAGTCGCCGAGACCATTCCGGTAGTGATCGGCGATCATCTTGACCGCTGTGGCGGAACAGTTGACGCTGGAGATGACGGCGATGTAATTGCGCGTAGCCACGCTGCCATCGGCACGACGTATCCCCATGAAGGTACGTTTTTCCGTATCAACTGCAGTCTCCCGGGCGTCTCGACAAAAAGCGTAGTCGAGCTCCACTTTGCCGATTCTCATGTTGTGCGAGTGAACGTGCGCCCCGGGCTCGATCGTTTCAGTGGCGAATCCGATGATCTGGTTGTATCGGTGCACAGGGGCGCCGCCGGGAATAGACCGCCGGGCAACCTTGTGCCCGGCAGGAATAGTTGCCGTGGTGGTTATGTCTTCCTCGATCTGGGTGCCTGCGGGGAGTTCGCTGCGGGCGATCAGTACATCGTCATTTGGATGAAGCTCTATCACGGGGCTGGTCATCTAAACTTACCTCGGTGGTGCCGGCGCACGCTTGTGATGGTGGCAGGGAAGCGGAAAGAACAGACTTGCACTTCTGTACGCAACCAGGCTGGCGAGACTATCAGAAAACTGACAATTGGCCTTATCTCAGCCCGCCGATTACCCTTTGCAATTCTCATCGCAAACTCGAGGCCTTTCGCAATTCACCTGGAGTGGCATCGAACCAGCGCTTACAGCTTCGGTGCAATACGGCGTGATCCGAATAGCCGAGCATGTGGGCGACCTGGGAGAGGGGTACCACTGTTTCCTGCAGATATTCCCTCGCAAGCTGCTTCCGTGTTGCATCGCGAATGACTTCGAAGCTTGTGCCGCGGGCCTTTAGTCTTCTTTGCATCGTACGCAAGTTAAGGCGTAACGCGGCCGCAGCGGCGCTCGCGTCAACAAAACGAAATCGCATCAGCTGGGGCAAGATTTCGGAAAGCTGCTGGTCGATAGGCAAATCTCGCGGAGGCGCGACGCCATCCAGATACTGCTGGACAGTCTTCAACAACAGGGGATTACGTTGCGGTACTGTCTGTCGACTGTCACTCAGGTCCAGTCTGATGCCATCGAAGCTCTGTTCGAACTTCGGAGTCTGACCGAGAAACGTTCGATAACGCGCCAGTTCGCCGAGGGCGGTGTGACGAAAACAGATTGATTCGGGAAGAACGGTCCCCTGGGAAACAACACTGACGACCTTGGCCAGATGAGCCACGGCATGCTCGATAGATTGTGTTGATTTTATCCGGTCTGCGATTGGAATGATCAATCTCGCTCGTTCATTTTTCCTGTCGTCGTCCGGTTCCAGTTCGATTCTCGCGCCAGGCGTGTGGAAGTGAATGTATTCCGCGGTAATCAGAAGCGCTTCATGAACATTAGGGGCAGCCTGGATAGCGAGAAAGATGGGCCCGAGAAATTCCAGCGTCTGCTCGTTGGCGAGTTGAAGTCCGAAGTCGAGAATTCCAAGCTCTGAAGCGGGATACTCAATGGCGCGCAGAACATGTTCGTAGGATACGCGGGCTTCTGTGTCTGCCAGTTCTGAAATTGAGAGGCCTGACGCACGAAGCACTTCATCGGGGTCGTGACCGAGCTTCTGTAGCAAGGGCGCGAAATTCTCGAGACTGCCCGCTCTGATATGGGTTTCCATGGCTATACCGCAGCTGTGTCGCGTGAGGTCATTTTTATGACGCGCGAGATCATTGTCAACGAAGCCGCTGACTTGCAGACTGGTAAGTCCCGATGCCAACCCATTTCGAGGAGAGAATCATGGCCGTTCCAGATCCCATCAACCGTCAGGACCGCCTGCTGTGCTTGCACACGGACGACATTGAGCCCATCGATATCGGTTCGGTACTGCCCGGCGTTAAAGTGTGGCCACTGTTCCTGGATTCCGAAAACGGAACATGGGTCTTAAAGGCCGAGTTCCAGCCTGGCACGTTGCTGCCAATGCATTTCCACACCGGCACCGTCCACTTCTATCAGATTTCCGGCGAGTGGCATTACATGGAGCATGCGGAGGACGTTCAGAGGCCTGGCAGCTATCTCTATGAACCCGGGGGTTCGGTGCACACCTTTACGGTTCCTGCCGACGCCAGGGAACCCGCCGTGGGCTTCATGGTCGTTCAGGGCGCCAACGTCAACTTCGACGAAAGCGGCGAATTCGTCAATGTAATGGATGCGGGCTGGATCGAGCATGTCGTTAACGAATGCGCCAAGGCCGCAGGTCAGTCTGCCCGGTACATCAAGCCGACGGCGAAAGCGGGTTTCTCGGACGCGTAGGGACAGGATAATGCTCAACGACAAAGTTGCGTTGGTGACTGGTGGCGCGTCCGGTATCGGTCTGGCAGCGGCTACCACCATGGCCAGGCAGGGCGCCCGCGTCTTTATCGGAGACGTGCAAGATGAACTCGGTCAGAAATCGGCCGCCGGCATCGGGGGCGAGTTCGTTCACCTTGATGTGTCTGCACCGGATGACTGGTCCGCCTGCATCTCGCTGATCGAGGAAAAAGCCGGTCGGCTCGATATTCTGGTCAACAATGCCGGCATTGCCGCGGGAGGCACACTGGAAACCGAAACCCTGGAAGGCTTCAACCGAACGCTTGCGGTGAATCTCACCGGTGTATTCCTGGGTTGCCAGGCTGCGGTGCCACTGATGAGCAAGACCGGTGATGGTTCGATCATCAACGTCTCCTCGGTGTTCGGGCAGGTGGCCGATCAGTTCACGCTCGCCTACTCGGCATCTAAAGGTGGCGTCCGCGCCATGACGAAGGCAATTGCACTGGACTGCGCCGCCCGTAACACCGGCATCCGCGTGAATTCGATTCACCCGGGTTTTGCCGCGACACCGATGGTCGCCACGGCAACGGGTGCCCTGCCTGAAGATGAAGCTGAAGCCTACGCCGCTCGCACTGTCGGTCAAACTCCGATGGGTCGGATCGCCGAACCGGATGACATTGGTGACGTCATCGCATTTCTGGCGTCTGATGCTTCGCGCTACATGACCGGTTCGGAAGTCGTTGTCGATGGCGGCTTTACCGCTCGGTGACGCAGGACGAGTCCCAATCGATAAGCGACCCTGTTCGGCCTTGTACCGGCTGTTCCGGACTCCTCTATCGGAACAGCCGGTACACGGCCGCAGGAACATCGTGACGTCCATGTCGGATGCCACGGCCGTGTTCGCGATGCTGAAGGCGACCGACGAACGCTCGTCATCGAGTCCTCGGGAATTGACGATTACCAGTTTCTTTTGCTCGGACATGATATTGCTCCTCGGTTTCATGGATCAGCCCTTCTTTTTCAGGGCGTAGTCGGGGTGGTTGGCGGAGACCAGCGAATGGCCGGTCATATGGCACCAGTGGTCCAGATCGATGTGGGCTGCCGGGTCCCGGGCGATGACGTACAGGATTTCGCCAGCGCGCATCTTGTCGACCTGTTGCTTGACGCCGATTATCAGTCGCCCGCAACCGGCCTCACCTGCGTCCCAGCACGTTTTCGTACCTGACTCTTCTGTAGGGTTCATTTGCGGTGCTCCTCATGTCGATCGGTTAAGTCGTGCCACGGAGTTCACTTTAGGAGGAGACTTGCGAGGGCATAAGGGCAGAATCTGTAGCAAGCGGCTACAATTTCTGTAGTAATTTCTGATCCATCGGTATACCTCGGAGACGAGCGATGTACGATTATGACGAGGCCTGCCCGATATCGATGGCGGCGGCGGTGCTGTGTGAGCGGTGGACGGTACAGATTGTTCGAGAACTTTTTTTCGGATCCACGCATTATTCGGAAATACAGAAATACATTCCGAACATCTCACCGACAATGCTCAGGAACCGGCTGCGTTATCTCGAGGAGCAGGGAGTCATCATCAGAAAGCGCCCTGCAGGCACCAATCGCTACGAGTATTTTCTGACCCCATCAGGTAAGGCGCTCGCTCCCGTATTGACCGAGATGGGCAAGTGGGGCATGTGCCACGCCAGCAGCGGTATGACCAGCAAGCAGAATACGGCCTGGGGTCTCGTTCGCGATCTCGCGGGAGCCCTGGACGTCGAGCAGCTACCCGACGGCGATACCTCTATCCGGATCAAACTGACGGACGTCGAAGAGAAGCCTGTGCATTACATTCATGTACGCGACGGTAAGGTCGAGTTCTGCGATACCGACCTTGGTCTCGAGACGGATGTCTTCATTCGATCAACCCGAGCGTAGGTGTGAGCTGATTCCCGTGGGCGATCCGCCACTCGGCGACGGATGGTGGCCGTGTAACCGCCTCTCATGGAAACGCTCGCGGATTCTCCGACCAACATTCAAATCGATCATGATCAGAGCCTCTCTCCTGCTTATCCTCCTCGGGCAGACCCTGTTCGCCCAGGCACAGGAACCCGCGCCGGCTGACGAAGAAACCATCTTCAGCCCTGAACAAATCGTGGCGGATTTCGACTCTATGTACGAAGGCCTTCAATCAGCGAACTTCGACCTCTATGCATTCACGCCCCGCAGCGAGTTCGACGACCGCTACCGGGAAATCCGAAGAAGCTTCGTGCGGCCCATGACTCGATTTGAGGTCGAGATGGGGTTCCAACCATTTGTCGCGCTGGCGCACCAGTCACATACACGGATCGAATCGGACTATTCCGGCTATATTGCCTATCGCGCTGCGGGCGGTGCCGGCTTTCCATTGGCGGTTGCGGCGGGGAGTGAGCGACTGACCGTTACCGAGAACTTCAGTGGAACAAGCGAGATTCGGCCCGGTGACAGGATCGTCGCGATCAATGGCACAGAAGTAGCGGACCTGTTACCGCGAATGACAGCCCATATTTCGGCCGAGACGTCCGAGTTTGCCTATGTCCTTCTGGAGCGCTACCTGCCGCTCGTGATCTGGGTGGAGCTGGGACCGGCAGAGGCCTATTCCGTATCGGTCGATCATGCCGGCGGTGGCAGCGGCACCTACGAGATTTCCGCAACGTCCGCTGGGGAACGGGTGGGGAACGGGATGACAGAGATCAGGACACGCCGTTCACGTTGGAGGGCCGTGATGCGCGGATGCTGAGCGACACCGTCGCGTATCTGCGACCGGGTCCGTTTCACAATACCGATCCGGGCGCGAACTCCCTCGATACCACCGAGTTCCTGGCCTTCATCGATGGAGCATTCAGATCTTTCATCGAGAATCGGGCGGAACGGCTGATTCTCGATCTGCGCGACAACCCGGGCGGCGACAACTCCTTCAGCGACCCGGTAATCGCCTGGTTTGCGGACCGTCCGTTTCGTTTTTCGTCCGATTTCAGAATCCGTGTCAGCCCGCAGTCGACGGCCGCCAACCAGGCACGCCTGGAATCTCACCCGAGCGGAGACAACTCCGTATCACGTCTCTATGCAGAACTCTATGCATCGACGGAAAACGGTCGAACGGTGTCATTTCCAATTCCCGAGGTCCGACCGCGGTCGGCCGGGAGATTCGAGGGTGACGTCTATGTACGGGTCAACCGATATTCGTTCTCGAACGCGGTCTCCGCAGCCGCGTTGATACAGGACTATGATTTCGGCGTCATCATGGGAGAGAAGACGGTCGATATGGCGACCACGTACGGGGCGATGGAACGATTCACCCTCCCGAACACCGGCATCGTCGTCGCTTATCCAAAGGCCCTGATCATCCGGCCGAACGGGAACAGCTCTGTGCATCCGGTCAGTCCCGACATACCACTCCCGGCGCCGCGGATTCGTGGCTCGAGAGACGTCATGTTGGACGCAGCGCTCGTGCATATCCGATCCGATTCGCCCGACTGACGGACCGACGGTACCGGACCACGGCTCTATTGCAGCATTTCCATTCGCGTTCGGCCGGCAGCAGAAGAATTCGCCGCTACTGCAACACAGATCTCAGTGAAACCCTCCGCGCGGACAGCTCTTGTCGGGTGGACACAATGCCGAGCCAACGGGTCATAAGGCACCGCCGCAACCGGTCATGGCTCCGGCAATGGCCGGGGTGTCATGGTTGCTGCCGTCAGTAGGCCTTCGAAAACACCAGTTCGCGCTTGACACCCGGAAACGTAGGCGCTCACGAGTAAAGCCGATACTGGCCACGAAGCGCCTGGTGTCGCAATCCAGTGCCTTCTCGGACGAACTCCAGCCGGACCGCATTCGACCGGGCTATAACCCGGTCAGGCAGAACGCGCCCCAGTCCGACGGCGCCGAGAACGGCCGGCTGCCCGCGTCATATTGCGAAAGCTCCGCCTCCAGCTCTCGCAGCGCTTCGCCAACGGCGTGATCAGGCGGCGCCAGGCACTTGCGTATCTTCGCGATACGCGCGATCAGCGCGTCGGCGCGTGCGGTCCTGAGCCAGTCGCGCGCACCCGCCGTGGCGGCCGCCGGGGCCAGCTCGCTATCCAGCAGCAATTCGTAGAATCGCGTGACGAAGAACATAGCGGCGGCGTCGTCGACGGACCACATCGTACTCAGCACCGCCGGCACACCCGCCAGCATCAGGCCCATGGGAAACCCGGTGGCTTCATCGGACGAGCGATAGAACTCTACGCTCCCGGTCTCGCACGCCGACAACGTCGCCAGTCTCGCACGCGAGATCCCGATAGCACCGAAGAACAGGTCGCCGAGTTCGAGCTGATCGTCTCCTGCGAGCGCCAGCCGCGACTCCATCGGATCCGAGGGCCGGAACTCGCCATGGCAGGCAAAGTGCACCAGGCCCGCATCGGGCAGTATCGCCTGAACCGCAGCGCGGGTCGCGTCGCCCGAATCCAGTACGGTGACCGGCCGCTCGGCGCCGGCGAGATGCTCGAGCCAGCGGCCCTCGGCCGTCGCATATTGCAAAGTTGTTGTGTCGTCGCGCTCAGGGTCGGCGACGACGACGGCGGGCGCATCGAGCGTCCGCTCGGTGGCGGGCCACGCGGCGGAGAGCGCCCGCGCGGAGGGTATGTAGGTCAGCGTCAGCCCGGGTATGTTCGCTACGTGCAATGGCAACAGCCCGACTCGGCCGAGCCCGATCACCGCGACAGCCGAACCGGCGTCGCGTGAGCGCAGCAGCATCGCCAGAGGCTCGGCGAGGGCCGCCGTTAGTTCGGTGGCGATGCCAGCGAGGCACGTGTCGAGTACGCTGAATTCGTCGCGTATCGCATCCCTGAGGCCGACTGCCTCCCCGGAGCCATTGACCAGCAAACCGGTCAGGTCGCTGGACAGCGCCTCCAGCGGTAACGATTCGACGGCGCCATCCGGCAATACAGCGATCATGGCGCCTCCATGAACGGTGGCAACGAGGTATACGAGGGTCACGCCCGCCCTCGCCGCAACGGAACGAATCCTGTCGATATCGAAGGCGAGTTTTCCCGTGTCACGCTCGTGTTCCGCGCTCTCTGCAAGCAGCTCGCGCAGCGCCCGGCGTGAGTCCGCCAGTTCGGTGCGGAGTCGTTCGGCTTCGGCCGCATTCGGGTTAGTGGCGTACGCGTCCTCGTCGACTCGCCGCACCTGCAACAGGGATGGGTCCATGCCGAGGTGATCCGCGAGTTTCGCTTGCATGGCGGCCATTTGTCCGTCGGGGTCGCCGGCCGCAAGTTCGTTCAATCGTGATTCCAGGGACTGGATGCGACCCAGCGTATCGGCCAGCTGGCGGCGCATTGCGTCGGTTGCCGTCGTCAGTGTCGCCCGCGCGCTGAGCAGGTCGGCGATGCCACGGTTGCGCTCGAACTCGGCCAGCTCTGCCGCCGCCTCACCCCGATCCAGGCGCGCCGCCGCGTAGGCGCCGAGCAGCCCGAAACCGCGTGTCGCCGCGATCTCCGCCAGCCTGTTATCGGCATCGTCGAACGCGGCGAGCAGATGTTCGCTGATGATCGCCGCGGTTCGGTGAGCCTGAAAGGAGACCTCGAATGCGCCGATCTCGTGGCTGAATTCGCCCCAGCTCGCCAGAATGTCTCGGTACAGCCGCGGCTCGGATGAGGGGTCGATGCATTCGCTCGCACGCCGGTGGCAGTCGTGCGCGGCCTGCACCTCGGCGGCACTTGCGCCGACATGGCACAGGCGGCCGTAAAGCCGCCCGAGGCCCGCCGTCCAGTCTGCCCAGCGCGCGGGCGTCGCGTCGCGGTCGATCTGTTCGAGTACACGCTCGTGCGTCCCGATGTGGCCCTCGATGGCCTCGCGACGCGCCTCGAGCGGCAATTCGTACAGCCATTTCATGTCGACACGCAGCGCGGACTGCATGCGCTCGAGTTCTGCCTGCGCCGTCTGCCGGCGTGCCTCGCGCTCGTCCGTTTCCGCCAATCGCGCCGCCTGGGCGCGTGCCTCGTCGACGAGCTCCGCGGCGTGAGCAAGCGAATCTGCGCCACTCCATTCCGGCAGCACCTCGGCGAGCGCCCGCAACGCTCGCGCCCGACCGACCGGGTCCCTGTCCGCCGGCCGGAGGTCACGTGCCGCGGCAAGCGCGTGCACGGCACGGTCGACATTCTGCGATCGGGTCCCGGTTCTGCGCTGCCAGTAAAACCGGCCGAGATTGTATTGCGCGTGACTCAACGCTGCGATCGCGTCGGCATCGTCGCGGCCGGTCAGCAGTTCGACCGCCTCCGACAGCAGCCGGATCGCGGTATCGAGTTCACCGTCAAGGTCACCGAGCCGGGCTCTCGAGTGCGCGTCGGCCGCGCGGGCCAGGGTCTTCGCCAGCCACACGGGGCCGGCGTTATCGCGGGCCACGGGCACCAGCGCGTCGAACCACTCGCAGGCGCGCTCCATATCCTCCGCTGACGCGCCGGGATCCGCCAGCATCGTGTTGCCGAGTCCCATCCGCGCCATGAACCATTGCTCGAACGATTGCGAGTCGTCGTCCGCGGCCACCATCTGACCGTAGATTTGCCGCGCTGACATGACGTTGTCCCGCCGATTACCCGTCGGCAGCTCGAGCAGGTGGCTCGCGAGGCGGTCGCATGCGCGGAACCACAGCGGCGACCCCGCGTATTCGGCGAGCAGGCCAACGGCCGTGGCGTACGCCTGCACGGTCTCCTGGGAGGCATGCTGCGGCGGCACCGGATCGAATTCCAGGAGGATCGCGCGGGCCCTTTGGACATTTTCGTCGTCGGATGCGTCTGACGTCATCGTGCTGCTCCGGGAATGCGCCAAGCTAGAAGTACAGAGAAATCCCCCGCGGGTGGTAGGACACATAGCGGCGCACTTTCTGGTCGTCCGCATCCGCCCATTTCTCGGTCGTCTTGCTGCGATAGTTGAAGTGCAGGCGGGGTTTGCCATTGCCGTTGTGGTGCGTCAGCAGCATCTCGACCGCGCGTTCGTGGGGGTGGCGGAACATTGCGCCGCTGGTGGATACGAGGTAGTGCTTGCAAGAAACCCGTTGCAGCAGGCTTTCGGTGACGTTGCCGACGCTACCGTGATGCGGCAGCTTGAACGCCGCAACGGCGAGCTTTCCGTCGGCCGGCACCAGCCGGTCGATCGAGGCTTCCAGCACCGACGGCCACGCGTCACCGGTCAGGAGGAATTGCCGGCCGTCGAATTCAGCCAGCAGGGCGATGCTGCTGCCGTTCGCGCTGCTCGAATCGCCGCCGAAATCATCGTTGCCGCCGAGCTCGTCCGGCAGTGCGAGGTCCATGTCGGAGTCGTCGTCGACGGGCATTTCGGGGACTTCCTCGTCCTGCGTGTCCTCCTCGCCCAGCACGTCGCCCAGCGGCCGGAGCGTCTTCGCCTCCTCGAGGCGCCGGCGCAAGCGGCGTTCGTCGCCGGACTCTATATCGGCGTCCGCCAGCGCCTTGTCCCAGTCGTCTTTCAGCGCGAGCAGGCGCTCATGCGTCGGCGATAGGATTGTCAGTTTCAGGCCGCCGGCCAGGTCGTCAACGACCGGTAGATCGGGCGCATCGGGATCGATGGCGACGAAGTCGCCCGGGAAGCCCTCGTTCAGCACGGCGTGGCCGACGGCTTTTTCGTAGTCGCTGATCACCAGGCTCAGGTACTCGCCCTGTTGCGGACCGAGCGGCTGCCCGGCCGGATCAGGCACCTCGTCGAGCTGCTGACGCCCGTTGAACCAGATCCGTTCGAAGCGGCACTTGAGCGCCTCGGCGTCCTGCAGCAGGCGCACGACGCCGTCGATGTGGTCGCTGTCGATATGCGTCACCACCAGCAGCTCGAAACGGCGCTCGTCTGCCGGCAGGTGAAGGATACGGTCACGCAGCAGCGGATACGTGTGGGCGGGCCCGCCGTCGATCAGGATACGGTGCACGTCATGGCCGGCGCCGTATTCGATCCACAGGCAGTCCCCGTGGGCGGCGGGCAGCATTTCTATCCGGAACATCGTCAGGTCATCCTGTCGGAGGCGGGCGTCAGCTGCCAGTCACCGTCGCCGAGCGCGACCAGGCAGAGGGCCATGAGGTAGCCGTGTGCGAGCATGCGCCGGCGCAGGCGGCGCATGATGATGCCGAGTCGCGCCGGCTCGTCGATCCTGCTGAGCTCCTGCACAAGCGACTGCGCAACGGGTGCGGCGTGCCGGCCGAGCACCTTCGCCAACGTGCCTATCACGACGGCGGCACGATTCCGGGCGAAGTCCCGCGCGAAGCCGACATAGCCCATTTCCGCCTGCACCTGCGTCTCGCAACCGAACATGACGACGACGGGCCCGGGACCGCTGGTCGATCGTGTCACATACAACTCGCTCAGGCGGTCCTGCAGTAACACGCTGTCTTCGCCGATCTCCAGCGCATCCATCGCGCTCGTGACACTGTGATGCGGCAGCGCGACGATGAGCCGCGGCGCGGCGTTCTGGATGCGGTCCCGCCAGGCGTCCCAGTCTTCGACCAGGTCGGCGTGGCTGAAGCTGTCGCGCAGCACGTCGAAGGTCCTGTCCCGGTCCGATTCGTCGACGCGGTGACTGCAGGCGAACAGCGAACTCGTGATCGGCGGTAACGCCGCGGCGCCGTCGACGGGTGTAACACCGTCCTGGCTTTTCACACCCGGTGGTGAGTCGTGCCGCTCGATGATTTTTTGCAGCGACCAGAACCCCAGCGGACAGATCGTCGGCATGGCGTCGCGCTCCTCGGCGGTCAGCTCGCCGGCGGGCTTGCACACCCCGCACTGCGGGTCGTCCCCGGCCAGCGCCGCTTCCCAGCCTTCGCAGAACCCGGCGCCGGCGACCGGGTGACCGCGGTCGTAGATGAACTCGAGCGGCACGTAGGCCGTGGGTTCCATGTTGAATAGCTGGATGCGTTCACCCGGATCCTTGAACCCTTCATGCAGCAGCTCCTTGTAGAGCTTGTTGCCGTGGATCGCGAGGTCGCGGAACAGGGCCAGCGTGTCCGGGTCATTCACGTCGAGCATCGGCTCGGCACCTGCCCTGGCGCGACGCCGCACCAGTGATTTTTCGGTCGCGAACATCTCCTTGTTCAGCCAGGTGATCGCAGCGGCGGCGTGCTGCAGCGTGTAGCGGCCCGCGCCCCGAGGTCCGAAGACGGCGATCGCCCCGTCGGAGGCGATGGCGACACCGTCGACGGGCGCGCGGTCCGTCAATTCGATATCTTCCCGGCGCTGCACCTGTGAGCGCACGCGCAGTGCCCGGCCGCCGGGCGCTTCGGTCCCGGGTTCGAGCGCCGGCGCATCGATGCGTACGATTTCGAATGCGCGCCCCCGGTGCAGGAAGGCGACCTCGGCAATGATGTGCACTTCGTCCGCAGGGATATCGATCGGCAGGATGCAGTCGGCCGAGCGCAACCGCGGGTCCTTGGGCAGGAAAATCTTCGCCGACCGTGTCTGATCCTCGTACGTGAGGACCACGTCGAGATCGAGGCCTTCGGCGGGCACGGCACCCTCGCTGACCGGTGTCTCGGACCCGGCCTTCGGACGCGTGTCCGACTCGTCATCCGGGCCGATCCAGCAGATCAGCTCGTTCCTCGCGCCGGCCACGAACGTCAGGCGCCGCTTTGCGTCATGCAGAACCGCCGCCTGCACAATGCGTTCGGGGAGGGGTTCGGTCGGCGACGCCTCGGGTTCACCACCTGCCGGTTCAGCCGCGCCGGCGGTGGAATCCTCCAGGTCGGGCGATCCCTCGGGCGCCGCCGGAACTTCCCCGGCGACCGGCGTGTCGGGGGTCAGCCAATCCCACATCGAACGTTTCTTGCGCTTGCGCGGCGGTGCCGCTGGCGCTTCTTCCACCGGCGGGGCCGCTGCGACCGGCGGTCCCGCACCGGCAAAATTGTCCATCACGCTGTCGAGGGCCTGAGACGCGAAATCGGCCGCCGCATCGTCGGGCAGCGAATCCAGGTACTGCCTGAGCTGCGTTCCTCGTGGGTGCACCTGCAACAGATGCTCGGGGTCAAAATCCGGGCCGCCGTCGTCCTTGCCCGCGAGGTATTGCGCGACATGGCTGCGATATGGCTCGTTCATCACATCCAGCCATGCGTGCTGCACGTTGTCGTCGAGCCAGCGGCCGACACCCATGAGCATGTTCGCCTGGTACCAGTCCGTCAGGAACAGTTCGTCGGGCGAGGTCGTCGTGAACTGCGTGAGCAGCGCCCTGTGCTGGTCCGCATCCTGCAACAGGGGCGCGAGCTCGGCGGCGGCCACGACCGGCGGTATCCAGGTACCGGCGCCGAGGGTCTGCTCGATTTCGAACAAATCGCGATAGGTCAGCAGCTGGTCTTGCGCCAGGTCCATCCAGCCACGCAGGCCTACCGGGCTGTCATTGGCAAGAATGGCCTCGACCGCGTCTCTCCTTTCCGCCCCTTCGAGTAACGGTACGATCACCGACAGGCCGTCGCGGGCGAATGGGTCGTCGAGACTCAGTAGCCTCGCGGACAGCTCGCTAGCGTCCCTCCTCCGCCCGGCGCGGCGCGCGAGACAGGCCTCAACGCACAGGCGGTCGGTTCCGGCGACGTCGTCCAACGCGCTGCGATCGGGCTCGGTCAGGTACAGGGCCGTGCGCGGCAGCATATCGAGGGTTTCATCGCCATGACCATCGACCAATTCCGGCCAGCGGGCCGCCAGTGCCCGTGATACCGCTTCGGCCAGCGGTAACCATGGCGGATGAACGCCGCCGCGCACGCCCAGGATCTGGGTCAGCATCAGGATGAGCGGGATGCGATCGGCAGGCACCCGGCTGGCCAGGAGTGGCAGCACATTCGGGTCGCACTCGTCCGGTGCGATAGGTACGACCGCGGGTGCATTCTCGGCACGGCCGGACTGGTTCCTATTGCCCATCGCGTAGCCCTCCCTGCGGCAGGGGATTGGATGCTCGTCCCGATAATACAACACGCGTGCGCCGGTGGCGGCAGAGTGCCCGCGGCGGTGACGGACTGGCACGTTTGGACACGGCCAGCGAATTAGCGGATATTTAAATGACGAGCGGGCGCACTGGCCTGCCCGAGAACGACGAGCGGTTGCCGCGGAGTCGATGACGCGGACCCCGTTCACGCGCCGGAGGATCCAGCTGATGAAACGAATCGTTGTTTGCGCGGACGGCACGTGGAACGTGCGCGACCAGGTCGATTCAGAAAGCGGCCAGCGCCGGCCGACGAAGATCAGCAACAAGACCCTGCAGGACATCGAGTTCAC
>JARRMH010000077.1:0-8602 GCA_037386205.1 Woeseiaceae bacterium
GGAACCGGCCTCGTCGTGACTGAACTCATCGGGCAGGGTGTCAACGGTGTGACGGGCGACTACTCGCGCGGGGCGGTCGGTTACTGGGTCGAAAACGGGTAAATCGCCTGCCCGGTCCACGAAGTGACGATCGCGGGTGCGTAGGCGCCTACATCGCCGTCGCGGTGATCAGCAACAGCGCTGTCCCGAGCAGAAACGCGCCGAAACAGACGAGGCGATTGCCGGGTTTTCCGTGCCGGTGGATCTCGGGCACGAGATCGGCTGCGCCGATGTAGATGAAGTTGCCCGCCGCGAACGGGATGAGCCATGCGACGTCGACCCGGTCGGACACGGCATAGGTGACCAGTCCGCCCAACAGGAAAGTCAGGCCGGACAGGAAGTTGAACAGCAGCGCCCGCGATCTCGACCACCCGCCGTGCACGAGGACGCCGAAATCGCCGAGTTCCTGCGGGATCTCGTGCGCGGCGGCAGCCACCCACGCGGTCATCCCGAGTCGCGGATCGACGAGAAATGTCCCGGCAATGGCGAGCCCGCCGAGGAAATTGTGGAGACCATCCCCGAGTAGAACGAGGTAGTTTAGTGGCTGCCTGCATTCTGCGTTGGCACGGTGACAATGGTGCCAGTGCAGGAACTGCTCGAGCATCAGGAACACCGTAAAGCCCGCGACCGCGGCTACCCCGATCTCGATTGGGGCCAGCCCGGCCGCGCTCGCGGCCGGTATCATGTGAAAGAACGCACCGCCAAGCAGCGAGCCGGCGGCGAATGCGACCAGCGGCAACAACAGCCTGTCGAGAACGTCCTTGCTCAGGATCAGCGTGACGCTGCCGATCATCGCGATCGCCGCCATCAGCAGTCCACCCACGACAATCCCGGTAAGGGCGTTCACAGGTGCCCTCAGGCGCCGGCGCGATGCCTGTCGCGTTGCTGTTCGTCGAGCAGCTGCGCAAGAGTCTTGTCACCGAGCGATGCGTCGACGGCCGAATCGATCATGCCGCCAACCGAGTCCACGGTATCGGCCCACTGCGGAGGCCGGTAGGACCCGGTTTCGCCTTCGATGCGCACCACGGCAAGAATATCGCTCAACTTGATCTGCGACATGTCGCAACCGGGAACGAGGCTTTCGTCCTCGGTTACGGTGACCAGTCCTCTGGCCTCGAGGTCCTCGAGGATCGGGGCAATCGTGATCGAGGGTATGCGCAGTTCCTCGCTGAGCGCATTCAGGTCGACCGAGGTGCCGGGCGCGCGAAACGCGCCGCCGACGAGCAACATGATGTTGAGGGCCAGCCGCTCGCGCATCGAGTTCGAAAGTCGGGGCTCCCGCCGGCCGATACGGAGGTATTCGGGGTTCTGGTAATAGAATGCGATCTGCGCCCCGATGAGCAATATCAGCCAGTTGAGGTACAGCCAGAGCAGCGTCACGATCGCAATGGCGAAGCCGGCGTAGATTGCCTGGGTACGCGCAGAGTTGGTGACGAACGCGGCGAAGATGAGGCTCACCGTGGCCCACATGAAACCGCCCGCCAGGCCGCCGACGAGAGCGGAGCTGATGCGCACGTTGGTGTTCGGCATGTAGAAATAAAGGAACGAGAACACGGCGGTGACGATCAGGTAGGGCGTCAGGCTGCTCGTGGCAGAGAACACTGCACCGAAGATGGCCTGGTTCGAGAGCCATTGGACGATGGACTCGTTTTGCAATGACGCGACCGCCCCGAGCGCGACCGCGATAAGCACCGGACCGATCAGCAGCACGAGCATGTACTCGGTGAAGCGCCGCGCGAAACTGCGCGACTCCGACACATACCAGACGTAATTGAAGGCTTCCTCGATCTTCTGCACCATCGAGACAGCCGTGTACACAAAAAAGGCGAGGCCGATGCCGCCGAGCACGTTGCCGTTCACGTTGTTGACGAGCCGCATCAGGGTGTCGGTGATCTCGACGCCCTTGTCACCGAGCGGTTCGAGAAGAGTGTAGAGACGCGACTGAAGTTGTTTGTGAACACCGAGGCCCTTGAGCACGGAAAAGCTGAATGCCAGCAGCGGCACGACGGACAGCAGCGTCGTGTAGACGAGGCTCATCGAGCGCAACGTCAGCTGACCCGACATGATGTCGCGCATTACGGCATAGAGAATGCGCAGGACGCTGGCGAGAATGCGACCGGCGAGTCCATGCCGGTACAGTTTGTCGCCCCAGACGAGGTCGTCGAGCTTTTGGGTGAGCTCTGCGATCATCCGGTCATTCTGGCAAGTGCCTCCCGGTACTTGTCGGCGGTCTTTTCCAGAATCTCTGCCGGCACGTCGGGCGGCGGCGGCGTCTTGTCCCAGTCCAGCGTCTCCAGGTAGTCCCGGACGAACTGTTTGTCGAAGCTTGGCGGGCTGATGCCCACTTCGTAACCGTCGACGGGCCAGAACCGGGACGAGTCGGGCGTCAGCATCTCGTCGATGATATACAGGCGGCCTTGCGGGTCCGTGCCGAACTCGAACTTCGTGTCCGCGATGATAATGCCGCGCTCGAGTGCGTAAGTCGCGGCGCGTTCGTATATCGCTATCGACACGTCGCGTACGCGCTTCGCCAGCTTTTCGCCGACGAGTTCGACGACCGTTTCAAAATCGATGTTTTCGTCGTGCGCACCGGCCTCGGCTTTGTAGGCGGGCGTAAACAGCGGCTCAGGCAGCTTTTCCGCCTGCCGCAGCCCGCGCGGCAGGTCGATACCGCAGACCTGGCCGGTCTCCTGGTAGTCCTTCCAGCCGGAGCCGATCAGGTAGCCGCGGACCACCGCCTCGACGGGCAGCGGCTTGAGGCGTTTGACCACGAGCGCACGCTTCGCGAGCTGCGCCTGCAGGTCAGGATCTCTGATGACATCGGCGACGGTCTGCTCCGTGAGCTGGTTGTCGATGATGTCCTCCATCATGCGAAACCAGAACAGGGAAATCTGCGTCAGAATCTCGCCCTTGCCCGGCACCGGGTCGTTCATGACCACGTCATACGCAGACAGGCGATCGCTCGTGACGAGCAGCAGGTGGTCGTCGTCGACGCTGTAAATATCCCGCACCTTGCCCCGTCCGATCAGCGGCAGTTCGGGAATCGACGATTCGAACAGGACGTCGGATTTGCTCATGCAGCGATGATCGCTCCTGAACGGCTTGCCCGCAAGGCCAGCGATGGGAATAGGTTCGCAGTCGCGCTACGATGCAGCGACTTATGTTCCTCGGAAAGACAATTGTCCTTATCGTCCTGCTGCTAGTTGGCTGGCAGTTCTACCGGGGTTTCAGGAACACCTCACGTGCATTCGATAGCGAGGGTGAGAAGCCAATGCGTGTCTCGGACGAATTCGTCCGGGCGCTGTTCGGTTGCATGGGGCATCTCGCGAAGTCCGACGGGCGCGTTAGCGAGGACGAGATCCGGGCCGCCCGACTCGTGATGCATCGCCTCGGCCTCAGCCCGGCACAGGTCCGCCGGGCAATTCACTGGTTTGACGACGGCAAGCGTGCCGGTTTCCCGCTCGTGCAGACCGTTCGCGAGGCGCGGCGCGTCAGCGCCCGCAGCGCCGCAGGACGGACGCTGTTCTTAAGGCTTCTGCTCGAGGTCGTGTTGGCCAAACCGAAGCTGCGCAAGTCGGAACGCGCGATGATCTGGACGATCTGCACCGAGCTCGATATCGGCCGGGTCGAGCTGGCGCAGCTCGAGGCGATGATCCGGGCGCAAAAGAGCTTCAAGCGCTCGCCGGAGGGTAGCGCCGATGCGGCGCGCCTGCGGCAGGCCTACGAGACACTGGGCGTCTCGCCGGATGCGAGTAACGACGAGATCAAGAAAGCGTATCGCCGACTGATGAACCGCATTCATCCCGACAAGATCGCGAGTGAAAATCCCGGTGCCGGGGCGGTGGCCGAAGCCCAGAAGCGTACGCGCGAGGTGCGTGGCGCGTACGAAATGCTGAAAGCCAGACGGTCGATAAGGTAGCATTTCGCAATTGCGTAGCTGAGGATCGGCCGTGAAACCCTTTATTGCTCCTTCGATACTATCCGCGGATTTCGCCCGGTTGGGCGATGACGTTCGTGACGTGCTCGATGCGGGCGCCGACATTATCCATTTCGACGTCATGGATAATCATTTCGTGCCGAACCTGACGTTCGGGCCGATGATCTGCAGGGCACTGCGTGACGCCGGCATCGAGGCGCCGATCGATGTGCACCTGATGGTCGAGCCCGTGGATCGCATTATTCCCGATTTTGCGACAGCCGGCGCCACCTATATATCGTTCCATCCCGAGGCGAGCCGGCACCCCGACCGCTCGCTCGGACTGATCCGGGAACAGGGCTGCAAGGCCGGGCTGGTGTTCAATCCGGCAACGCCGCTGGACTGGCTCGACTATGTGCTCGACAAGGTCGACATGATTCTGCTGATGTCGGTCAATCCAGGTTTCGGCGGACAGGCATTCATTCCGGCCACGCTCGACAAGCTGCGTCAGGTACGCAAGATCATCGACGAGAGCGGCTTCGAGATTCGGCTCGAAGTCGACGGCGGCGTCAAGGTCGACAATATCGGTGAGATTGCCGCCGCGGGTGCCGACACGTTCGTGGCCGGCTCCGCAATCTTCGGCAGCGACGACTACGCCGCAACGATCGCAGCCATGAGGTCGAAAATCGAAAAGGGACAGTGACCCTAATCCGCAGAATTAGGGTCACTGTCCCTTTTATTCTCTCAGAGCTTGCGGTTGGGCCTGGCGCCGTAGACGACGATGGTCTTGCCGCTGGCGGACACGAGGCCCTGTTCCTCGAGGACCTTGAGGACGCGCCCGGCCATTTCGCGTGAGCAGCCGACGAGGCGGCTCAGTTCCTGACGACTGACCTTGATCTGCATGCCGTCCGGATGGGTCATTGCATCGGGCTCGTTGCACAGGTCCATGATGGCGTGGGCAACGCGCCCCGTGACGTCGACGAACGCGAGGTCGCCGAGTTTGCGATTGGTGCGGTCGAGGCGGGTCGCCAACTGGGTTGCGAGTTCGAATACGAGACCCGGGCTCTCGCTCGCGATCTGCCGGAACCGCGGATAGGTCATCTCGGCAATCTCGCATTCGGTGCGGGTACGGACCCAGGCACTGCGCGTCGGTTGCTCGTAGAACAGCCCCATCTCACCGAAGAACTGTCCCTTGTTGAGATAGGCGAGGACCATCTCGTTGCCGTCCTCGTCTTCGATCATGACTTCGACGGAGCCGTCAACGATGTAATACAGAACGTCCGGCAGATCACCAGCATGAATCATCACGGTTTTCTGTGGCACCGTGCGCACGCGGCAATAACTCAAGAAGCGATTTATCGCCGGCACATCGCTAAGATTCTTTGCTGTAGTCTGCATTGATCGTCCCTCGCCCAAGTTGCGCTCCCCTTATTAATACAGATCGTCGCCGAGGGCAAGCTAAGTGCGTGTTTTGCCGCAATATTATGCGGCCCGACCCGTCATCACACCCAAAAAGCGGTCCGCGTCATCACTTTTGCGGTGATTTGCATGAGTCGCCGGACCGGCCGGGGTAACTCGGCCGCACCCGCGTCGGCGGCTTGTTCGCCGTGTACTTCTTCCTCATCGCGCATCTGCTCGACGATCGCACGGCTCTTCGCGTCATCGGCGGGGAGACTGTCGAGGTGGTTGTCGAGGTGCGCACATACCTGGCTTTCGGTCTCCTGTATGAACCCGAGGCTCCATCTGTCGCCCAGAATGCCGCTGGCGGCGCCGATCGCAAAGGCACCCGCATACCATACGGGGGTTAGCCTGCTGACGTTCTCACCAAGCTCGTTGACGCGCTGTTCGCACCAGGCAAGGTGGTCGAATTCCTCGTCTGCCGCGTGCTGCAACTGCTTTTCTATCGACGCGTCGCGAGCCACTGCCGCATGTCCCTGGTATAGGGCCTGGGCGGCGACTTCGCCGGCGTGATTGACACGCATCAGTCCGGCCGCATGGGCTTTCTGGCGTTCGTCGAGTTCCGCATCGATGATGTGTTCGGCCGGGTTGGGCCGGGCCGGGCGTCCGGCCGGCGCTGCGACGGTCCTGAGGGCGTTGTTGGCGCTGGCCAGGAGGCGGTCGAGCGGCGTTAGCTGGCGTTTCTGCATGGAGGAATTATAGCGAAAGGGGCCGGTCGACAGGTATACTCCGCAGCCTTTTGTGATACGCCACCCGAGCAATACAGGAGAATGAGCATGAACTTGCGGACGCTGGCCCTGGCTGCGGCACTGGTCGTACCCAGTACGACGTGGGCCCAACAAGCCCAGGAGCCGCAAGGACCCTGGAGCGGCAAAGCGACCTTGGGCTACCTTGCGACATCGGGAAATACCGAGAATTCGACACTGAATTCAGGCTTCGAAGTCGGCTACACCGTCGATAAATGGGCACATCTGTTTTCGGCAGCCGCGGTGAACGCCTCGGAAAATGAAGTGACGACGGCCGAAGCCTACGACGTCGGCTGGAAGAGCGAACGCAAGCTCAGCGAACATGATTTCCTGTTCGGGCGGCTGGACTGGCGCAAGACGCGATTCGGTGCCTTCGATACGCAGTTCTCGCAAACCGTCGGTTATGGTCGCCGCCTGATCGACACTGACAAGCACAAGCTCAATGCGGAACTCGGTATCGGTGCCCGGCAGTCGGAATCACAGGACGGTTCGTCCGACAATGAGACAATCTTGCGCGGCGGCCTCGATTACCGGTGGCAGTTCAGCGAGACGGCGGAGTTTCACCAGGAGCTGACCGTGGAGAGCGGCAGCGAGAACACCTACCTCGAGTCGATGTCGGCGATCAAGGCGAAGCTGCTCGGGGAACTCGCGCTGGTGGCCTCGTATACCATCAAGCACAATACTGAAGTGCCTGCATTGACCGAAAAAACAGATACTTATACGGCGCTCGCACTGGAGTACGCATTCTAGGGCGGGTTCCCGCGATGCGGACCTGAAAGGTTTGCATTGGGCGCTGACCTGCAGTAGAATTCCGCGCCTTTCGCCGCTCCGGCGGACGTTTTTCCGTGCCTGAGCGAACGACCTTTTTTTGGAAACCTGACATTATGAAGACGTTTTCTGCGAAACCGGCAGAGGTTCGGCGCGACTGGTACGTGGTGGATGCCACGAACAAGACGCTCGGTCGTTTGTCGACCGAGATCGCGCATCGTCTGCGCGGCAAGCACAAGCCCGAATTCACGCCGCATGTCGATACCGGTGATTACATCGTCGTCGTCAACGCCAGCAAGGTTCGTGTCACCGGCAACAAGCTCCGGGACAAGATGTATCACCAGCACACGGGATACATCGGTAACCTCAAGACGATACCGCTGAACAAGTTGCTCAAGACGCATCCCGAGCGTGCGATCGAGCACGCCGTAAAAGGCATGCTCCCGAAGGGCCCGCTGGGTCGCAAGATGCTGTCGAAACTGCGTGTCTACGCCGGCCCCGAACACGGCCACGCGGCTCAGCAGCCGATTCCCCTGGAAGTCAACGCGTAACGGTCAGGATTGAGAGAAGATAGATTATGAGTGAGACGTTTTATTACGGTACTGGCCGACGCAAGACCTCCACGGCGCGCGTCTTCCTGAAGCCCGGCAACGGCGATATCACGGTCAACAAGCGTCCGCTGGACGTTTTCTTCGGACGGAAGACGGCGCAGATGATCGTCCGCCAACCGCTCGAACTGACCCAGCTGGGCGAGAAGTTCGACGTCAATGTCACGGTCAATGGCGGGGGCACGACCGGTCAGGCCGGCGCGATCCGCCATGGTTTGACGCGTGCCCTGATGCAGTACGACGAGACATTACGTCCGCCGCTGCGGCAGGCCGGCTTCGTGACCCGCGACGCGCGTGAAGTCGAGCGCAAGAAGGTCGGCCTGCGCAAGGCACGCCGGGCCACGCAGTACTCGAAGCGCTGATCCCGCGCCAGCGATCCTTATTGGGGGATCGTCTAGTGGTAGGACTGCGGACTCTGACTCCGCCAACGGGGGTTCGAATCCCTCTCCCCCAGCCATAAAAAGAGAAAGGGCCCCCCTTGGGCCCTTTCTCTTTTTACGGCTCGGGGAGCTGGAGAAGAGAAGCGCTGTTCGACGGGCGCAGCGGCAGAGCCGCATGCTCGGGCGCGCAGCGCCCAACCCTTTCCCCTGCGACCCTATATTGGGGGTTCTGGCTAAATCCTGTCAATTCGCAGAAGCGCCTATGCCCGCGCGCTGATTGCGGATTTATCTTGCTCCTTGGACGCGATCAACTGAGAAGTGGTCAGAGATTCACGGGCCGGATTCGTGCGTTCGTCATGTCCGGGCCTCGCTCGCGTTTGCGTTCGCCTCCATCCCCTCTGGCCAATGTCGCTATCCGATCGGGAAGGGGGTCATCATGTTACTTAAGTACGCAGCTGTTGCCGTTGCAGCGGCATCGTTCTGCCTGGCTGGCGAGGCCGCCGAAGTCGTGCCGCCGGAGATCGAACAACCCGGAACCCAGCCACAGGAGGCGGGAAACTTCGAGACGCCCGATCGCTGCGACAATTGTCACGCCGGCTACGACGACCAGCAGCCGCAAAACGAACCGGCTACGGGCTGGCGTGGTGCCGCCATGGGCAATGCTGGACGCGACCCCATTTTTTGGGC
>JARRMH010000078.1:0-13004 GCA_037386205.1 Woeseiaceae bacterium
CCCGACGGTCTCCCAGACGACCTGGGAGCCCTCGCGCACCTTCTGGGTGCCCTCGGTGATCACTCTTTCGCCCGCCGTGATGCCGGTTACGATTTCCACCGCGCCGGGGATACGCTGTCCGAGTTCCTCGTGGAGCCCGTGACGGCGCCCGTACAGGTCACGACAGGTGGCCCGGGTGTGTGCGGTGCTCCGGCTGCGGACGCGTCTCAGCTGTTTGCCAATCTTGCCGGTTGTGCGCTGGCTGGGGTCGACCCCGAGACGGTCTTCGGCCTGCTCTTCCAGAACGCGGCGACGATCGCTCCGCAGGAGTTTCCCACCGTCTACTGGGCGCTCCTGGATCTCTACCAGGGCCTTGGTATTTTCCAGGGCACGGAGAAGCCAAAACTGTTCTTCAGCCTGCTCGAGAATCCGCAAACCCTGTTCATCAATTTCGAAATTCCCCGTGCGAAAGTCAAGGCGTTTGAAAAGGCTTTCCTGCCCGACAACTTCGAGCTGGCGAAGATTCGCTTTTACCCGGAGCAGCGTCGTGCCGTTTACGCCGTCTCGCTGAACGTCTACGAGTCCGTCGGACAGAACATCAGCGGCTTTCGTGCCGAGTGGTCGACGTACGTCATCAATCCGGCGGAGGACGATCCCAAGCCGCGATTCAGTGTGCTCGAGGCACAAACGAACGTCGGTGGCTTCGATGCCGTGACCGCGCTGGAACGCTACGTGCCGGGACTCGACCTGAGTTCTCCCGCCGGCCTGCTGCAACTGATTGAACCGCCTTCTGACGAATTCGAGTACGTGGCGAACGAGGCAGCCGGCATTCAGCTCAGGGTGCGCGACATCGAGGAACAGATCGAAGTGGACGTGTCCATCGCTTACCCTCCTGCTCGGCGCATCCTGCACACCAATCCGACGACGGACTGGATGGAAGCGAACGACTTCGTCTACTGGGGCGAAGTCGCCGATATCCTCAAGTACAGCCGGAAAGTCATGTTTGCCGATCTGCTGGTGTTCGATGCCCGCTCCAGCGACATCATCAGGGATTCGACCTTCGCGGACTACGTGAAGCCCGAACCGCTGCCGATCATCATCTGGAACGGCGGCCAGGACATTGCCCTTGAACCTTGGGGCAACCTGGACGCCATCGAACCGAACGACTGACGGTCCCGGCGGATCGTGCCGCAGCGGCGGCGATTACGGTGAGCGCTCACGGCAAGCGCGCTCGCGATGCCGTCATCGCAGGCTCCGGTGCACTGGCGATGCCAGTACCTCCTGCCTGAACCACAACCAGCAACAACAAGACACGAGCTATTACTGCATTTCTCGCGCTGTTCGGCACCGTTTCAATCGCTGCGTGTGAGTCGACGAATTCAGCCGCCATGACAGATCAACGCTACCAGCCCCAGCCCTATGCGAAGCTCGAGCACCCCGAGTGGTCGAAAGCTGCCACGATCTACCAGATCAACACGCGGCAGTTCACGCGCGAAGGCACATTCCGGGCGGCGGAAGCCCACCTGCCGCGAATCAAAGCCCTCGGCATCGACATCGTCTGGCTGATGCCGATCAACCCGATCGGCGAGAAGCATCGCAAAGGCACACTCGGCAGTCCCTACTCGATACGAGACTACCGGGCGGTCAATCCCGGGCTCGGCACATTCGAAGACCTGAAACACTTCGTGGATGCGGCCCATGATCTCGGCATGTACGTCATCATCGACTGGGTCGCGGCGCATTCCTCCTGGGACAATCCGCTCGTCGAAGCCCATCCGGAATGGTACGAACGCGACTGGCAGGGCGAGCTGACTGCGCCCGAATTCTGGGACTGGTGGGACACGGTCGCTTTCGACTACGACCAGCCGGGCCTGCGCGAGTATATGATCGAAGCGATGAAATACTGGGTACGCGAGGCCGGCATCGACGGCTTCCGCTGCGACGTCGCGTACAACGTGCCGCTGGATTTCTGGAACCAGCTGCGCCCGGAGCTCGAGGCGATCAGGCCCGTTTTCATGCTCGCCGAGTGGGAGGGCAGGGACATTCATGCCGAAGCTTTCGACGCTTCGTATGCCTTCAAGCAGAATCGCGACCTGCAGGACATCGCGCAGGGCAGGCGCGACGGCATCGGCCGCCTGGTCGAATACTATGCCTGGCATTTTGGCGGCTACCCGCGCGATGCTTACCGGCTGACGTACGTCACCAATCACGACCTCAATGCCTGGGACGGCACGCAATTCGAACTGTTCGGTGACGCCCTCGAACTCGCCATCGTGCTGTCGGTCGTCAACGACGGTATACCGATGGTCTACAACGGGCAGGAGGCCGGCGACAAAAAGCGCCTGAAGTTCTTCGACAAGGACGAAATCGAGTGGCGCGAACACCCGATCGGCGAGCTGTATCGCAAGCTGTTCGCACTCAAACACGAGAAGACGGCGCTCTGGAACGGCGCCGCCGGCGCACCGATGATGCGCGTCTTCAACTCGGACCCTGACCACGTATTCAGCTTCATTCGGGCGGATGAGAACGGCGCCGTGTTTGCCGTGTTCAATATTTCACCCGCCGCGCGCACCGTGACGATCACGGCAGGACCCGCGTACGGCGACTTTGACGACTTTTTCAGCGGCGGGTCAGAAGCGATCGCCGGGGACACGGAGCTGGCGCTGCCACCGTGGGGTTTCCGGGTGTTCGTTCGCTGAGCGATTGGCGCGAATTCAAAACTCCGGTATCAATCATGGGAGTAAAATCAACAGCATGAGTGACTCGAAACCTGTGCCGGAGCTGCCGGCACGGAAGCACGCTTATGACTATGACGACCTGATCGCCAGCGGTCACGGTGAGCTGTTCGGTCCGACCAACGGGCGGCTGCCGCTGCCGGATATGCTGATGCTCGATCGCATCACGATGGTCAACGAAGATGGCGGCAAATACGGCAAGGGCGAGGTCACGGCCGAGCTGGATATCAACCCGGACCTGTGGTTCTTCAAGTGCCACTTCGAGGGCGATCCGGTCATGCCCGGTTGCCTCGGGCTCGATGCTTTGTGGCAGTTGGTCGGCTTTCAACTGGTGTGGAAGGGGCTGCAGGGCCGCGGCCGTGCGCTCGGCGTCGGCAAGGTGAAGTTTACGGGCCAGGTCCTGCCGACGGCCAACAAGGTCACTTACCAGATCGACATGAAACGGATTATCGAGCGCAAGCTCAACATGGCCATCGCCGACGGTTCGATGTCGGTCGACGGCCGGGAAATTTACACGGCCGAAGACTTGCGTGTCGGCCTGTTCACCTCGACGGACAATTTCTAGGAGACTCGATGCGGCGTGCAGTTATCACGGGACTGGGTGTGGTCTCGTGCATCGGAAACAACAAGGATGAGGTTCTCGACGCGCTCAAGAGCGGACGATCCGGCATCGTCGCCAACGAGACATTCAAGGAAATGGGGCTCCGGAGCCAGGTGTCCGGCAGTTGCCACATCGACCTCAAGGAACACATCGATCGCAAGGTGCTGCGCTTCATGGGCGATGCAGCCGCGTTCAGCTACCTGTCAATGCAGCAGGCAATCGCGGATGCCGGGCTCGAGCCGGATGACGTCTCCAACGTCCGTACTGGCCTGATTGCCGGTTCCGGAGGCGCGTCGAGTTCCAACGTGGTCAAAGCGGCTGACACGCTGCGCTCGCGCGGCGTGCGCAAGATCGGGCCTTACGGCGTGACGAAGACGATGGGCAGCACGGTGTCTGCCTGCCTCGCCACACCGTTCAAGATTCGCGGTATCAACTACTCGATTACGTCGGCCTGCGCGACCAGCGCCCACTGCATCGGGGCTGCGGCCGAGCAGGTTGCGATCGGCAAGCAGGATATCGTGTTCGCCGGCGGCGGCGAAGAGGAGGACTGGACCCTCACCGGACTCTTCGACGCGATGGGTGCGCTGTCGAGCGACTTCAATGACGAGCCGGCGCGCGCGTCGCGTGCCTACGATGCGGCGCGCGACGGCTTCGTCAGTTCCTCGGGCGGCGGCATGGTCGTCGTCGAGGAACTCGAGCACGCGCGCGCGCGCGGCGCGAAGATCTATGCCGAACTCGTCGGCTACGGCGCCAACTCCGATGGCTACGACATGGTTGCGCCGTCCGGTGAGGGCGCGGTGCGCTGCATGGAACTCGCCCGAAGCACGGTCGAAGGCGCGATCGACTACATCAACACGCACGGCACCAGCACACCGGTCGGAGACGTCCAGGAGGTCCAGGCCATGCGCGAACTGTTCGGTGAGGCGATGCCGCGCTACAGTTCGACCAAGTCGATGTGCGGTCACTCGCTCGGGGCAACCGGCGTGCAGGAGGCGATTCATTGCCTGCTCATGCTGGAGCATGACTTCATCGCGCCGTCGATCAATGTCGACAACGTCGACGAGGCGGTGAGCGGTACGCCGCTCGTCACGGAGTGCGTGGAGAACGCCGGCATTCGGACCGCCATGTCGAACAGCTTCGGCTTCGGCGGTACCAACGCGGCGCTCGTATTCCAGAAGCGCTAGTCTGCCGTGATGCAGTCGGCCATAATTGGTCGTTATGGCAATCAAGACACTCAGCGAGACGGGCTGCTTTGGCGGCCGGATCGGCTTTTACAGGCATCGTTCCTCTGCCAACGACTGCGATATGCAGTTTTCGGTCTTCGTGCCGCCGCAGGCGGTCCCGGTGCTGATCTTTCTTTCGGGGCTCACGTGCACCGAGGAAAACTTCATGGTGAAGAGCGGCGCCCAGCGGGTCGCTGCCGAACTCGGGCTGATGCTGGTCTCCCCGGATACGAGTCCGCGCGGCGAGGGCGTGCCCGATGATCCCGATGACGATTACGACATGGGACTCGCGGCCGGCTTCTACCTGAATGCCACGCAGCAGCCATGGTCGCAGCATTACCACATGTACGACTACATCACCAAGGAGTTGCCGCCGATCCTTTGCGACGAGTTTCCCGGCGATCCCGCGCGGTGTGGCCTGACCGGGCATTCGATGGGCGGGCACGGTGCGCTGACGATCGGGCTGCGTAACCCGGGCATGTACCGGTCGCTGTCCGCGTTTGCACCGATCTGCACGACGCTGCACAGCCCGTGGGGCCGCAAGGCGCTCGGTTACTACCTTGGTGAGGACAGGTCCGGCTGGGCCGATTACGATGCCTGCGAAGTCGCTCGCCGATCCGGCGACGTTTCACGCTATGACCGAATTCTCGTCGACCAGGGGGCCGATGATCCTTTCCTCGAAGAACAGCTCCGGCCGGAGTTGCTCGAGGCGGCCTGCAAGGAGAGCGGTCTGCCACTCGACCTGCGCATCCAGGCGGGTTATGACCACGGGTACTATTTCATTTCGACCTTCATCGAGGAACATCTGCGCTTTCATTTCGAGCGGCTCAGCGCCTGATCATGGAACAGTGGCTCGTGCTCGGCGCTGCCATGCTTGCGACCGGCGCCGTGGCCGGCGTGCTGGCGGGTCTCTTCGGCATCGGTGGCGGCATCGTCATCGTTCCGGTTCTCGAAGCGGCGCTCGGTTTCGTCGGTGTCGATCCGGCCATCCGGATGCACATCGCGGTCGGGACGTCACTGGCCACGATCGTGCCGACATCGATCTCGTCGGCCCGGGCCCACCATCGGCGAGAGGCCGTCGACACGGCCATCGTCGCACGCTGGGCACTCTGGGTGCTGCTCGGCGCTCTGCTCGGTGCCTGGATCGCAGCGCAGGTTCACAGCCGGGTGCTCGCCATCATTTTTGCCACCCTCGCCATGCTGGTGGCCATCAAGATGCTGCTGTTTCCCGGCAGCCGCAACCTGACGGATGATGTCCCGCGCGGTGCGCTCGTGCCACTCATCCCGACGTCGATCGGCTGTTTCTCGAGCATGATGGGAATCGGTGGTGGTACGTTCTCGGTCATGACGCTGACGCTGTTCAACGTTCCGATCCATCGTGCCGTCGGTACTGCGGCCCTGTTCGGTCTCGTGATCAGCCTGCCCGGCACGGCCGGATTCATTGTGGCCGGATGGAACCATCCCGGTCTGCCTCCCGGCAGCGTCGGTTTCGTCAATCTGCTGGGCCTCGCCTGCATCGCCCCGGTCACGGTACTGGCGGCACCGCTCGGTGCGCGAATCGCGCACGGGATTCCGGCCACGCGCCTGAACATGCTGTTCGGGGCGTTTCTCGTCATTGCCTCTGCCCGGCTGTTCTACAGGGCATTCGCATGAGCCGCGCGCTGCTTCTGGTCGGCGTATGCCTGGTCCTGGCCGCCTGCGGGCCGCGCCAGCTCGAACCGGACCCGCCGGCAGAGTGCGAGCTCTGCGAGCAGTGGAACGAGCCGATCGACCCGTTTCGCATCTATGGCAACACCTGGTACGTCGGCACGGACGGCCTTGCCTCGATCCTGATCGAGACCGGTGACGGACTCGTCCTGATCGACGGGGGGTTGCCGCAATCGGCTGCCCGCATCGTGGCAAACATTCGCAAGCTCGGCTTCGATCCCCTCGGGATCCGGGCGATCCTCGTGTCACATCCGCACTTCGATCATACCGGTGGCGTCCACGCGTTGCAGCGCATGACGCGGGCCGACGTGTTTACCAGCGGTAGCGGGGCAGCGACGCTGACGAGCGGGCGGTTGCAGGCGGGAGACCCGCAGTTCGTTGCCGCTTCAGATGCCGACAGTTTTCCGCCGATCGGGAACGTCGTTGCGGTCGGCGACGGCGAGTCGGTCACCGTGGGATCGGTCAGCATTCGCGCCGTGCATACGCCGGGCCACTCTCCCGGTGGTGTCAGCTGGACGTGGGAGTCCTGTGCGCTGGCAACCTGTTACGACGTCGTCTATGCGGACAGCCTGACGGCGGTTTCCGCACCGGGTTTTTCCTACGCCGCCAGCGGCGCTGCGGCCGAACTCACCGCAAGCGCCGGCAGGATTGCGGACCTCGACTGTGACATCCTGCTGTCACCGCATCCGTTCTTCTTCGGCATGCACGACAAGCTCGAGCGTATCGACGAGGGCAACCCGTTCGTCAATGATCTTGCCTGCATGCTCTATGCCGAAGAAATGCTCGGCTGGCTGGAACAGCGTCTCGAGTCGGAGAGGCGCTAGTCTGCCGGTTGCCGCTGCGGTGACATCGAATGGTTGCCGTGCTGCATATCGGCATCGGAGCTCGCAAATTTCATTACGGGCATGGCAATCGTGGCGATGCCGATCAGGATGATGAGCAGACCGGCGCCGAAGCGCTTGCCGCCCATGAAGCGCGCCAGCCGGGATGCGCTGAGGCCGGTCGCCACCATCGCGGGCATGGTCCCGAACCCGAAAGCGATCATCACGAGTCCTCCACTGGCCGGTTCCGCCGTCGTCGCCGCGAGCAGCAGGACGCTGTAGACGAGCCCGCAGGGCAGACAGCCCCACAGCAGTCCGAGGCCGAGAGCCTGGGCAACTGACTCGACCGGCACGAGTCCTTTCGCGGCCGGCGCCACCTTTTTCCAGAGGCTCGCGCCGGCGCGTTCAACCGGTGCCAGGATCCGCCAGCCGAAAGCCAGTTGCAGTCCCACGAGAATGATCAACGCGCCGCTCGCGAAGCGTACCGGCGCAGCCAGCTTCGGTATCGAGGCAACCAGGCTCTTGCCCAGCAACGCCACGGCGACGCCCAGGATTGCATAGGTCAGGATCCGTCCGAGGTTATAGGCGAGGGCCTTCGGCAGCTGGTGCCTGAGCGCCCCCACGCTGGCGTGCACGGCAAACAGGCCCGAGATGCCGCCGCACATGCCGAAGCAGTGTGCACTGCCGAGCAGCCCGGTAATGAACGCAGCCGACAACAGCGGCCAGAGTTCGGTCACCGGGAGTCGTCCGCGTCCGGCTTGGTGTCGTCGTCCATGACGACGCGGATGGCCGGCGTGTCGAGATCGTCGAACTGGCCGCTGCCGACGGCCCAGAAAAACGCCCACACGGCGACGCCGAGCAACAACAAGGCGAGCGGTATCAGGACGTAGAGAATGGACATGCTTATTCGAACCGGTTCAGACGCAGCGCGTTGAGCACGACGATCAGCGAGCTGGCGCTCATGCCGATCGCTGCGGCCCACGGCGGCACGAAACCGGCCGCGGCCAGGGGCAACGCAAGAGCATTGTATACGATCGCCCACGCGAGGTTCTGGCGCACGATGCGCATGGTCTGGCGCGCCATCTCGACCGCCGTTTTGACCGGGCCCAGCGACTCGCCCAGCATGATGATATCCGCGCTGGTCTGGGCGAGCAGGGCGCCGTGCGCAGGCGCGATCGAGGTGTCGGCGCCGGCCAGCACCGGCGCGTCGTTGATGCCGTCACCGATCATCACGACGCACTCGCCCTTGCCCTGCGCCCGTTCGATGATGGCGAGCTTGTCCCCGGGCGTGCACTCGGCGTGCGCCTCGTCGATGTCGAGCCGGGCCGCGACGTCCTCGACCGCGGCCCGGTTGTCGCCGCTGACCAGCGTTGTCGTGAGGCCGAGCCCGCGCAAAGCCGCGAGCGTATCCGCCGCATCGGATCGCAGCGTATCCGCCAGCTCGAACCACGCCACGGCCTGTCCCTCGACGCCGAGAAACACGTGCGTTGCCGCACTGTCATCGGTCGCCACCCCGCCGCCGACGAAATCGGGCGTGCCGATGCGCCACTCCCGGCCATCGATGACGCCGCTGACGCCCTGGCCGACAACGATGCGCTCGTCCGAGACGTCGGGCAGCGCGTCGGGCAGGACGAACGCGCGCGCCAGCGGGTGCGTCGATGCGTGTTCGAGGGCTGCCGCGATCAGCCGACAGTCCTTTTCGGTCCAGGTGTTGTCGATGACGAACAGGTTCGTGATCCGCGGCGTACCGGCCGTTAACGTGCCGGTCTTGTCGAACATGGCGGTGGTGGCACGCGCCAGGGTCTCGATCGCATTGCCGTTCGTGACCAGCAAACGCAGCTGCGACATGCGGCTGCCGGCTGCCGCAAACGCGGCCGGAGTGGCCAGCGCGAGGGCGCAGGGGCAGGTGACGACGAGTACCGACAGTGTAACGACGAAAGCACGATCGGGGTCGATGAAATACCATGCCACGGCTACGCCCGCGGCGATGATGAGCAGCGCCACGACAATGTAACTCGCAATGCGGTCCGCCAGCGTAACGAACGCGGGCCGTGCGTACCGGGCCCGCTCGCTGAGCCGGCTGATCGTGCCGAGCGCCGTGGCGTTGCCGGTCCGCGTTACGGTCATTTCGATCATGCCGTCGACGTTGACGCTGCCCGCCGACAATTCGTCGCCGACCTCCCTCGCCAGGGGCCGTGCCTCGCCGGTCAGGAGCGACTCGTCGACGCTCGTCGTGCCTGCGGCCAGGATCCCGTCAGCCGGCACGGGATCGCCTGCGCGGATCAGCACCCGGTCGCCCTGCCGCAGCCGATTGACGGGTACGGTCGTCTGATCATCGCCGTCGATGCGCGTCGCGGTGTTGGGCAGCGCCGAGGACAACGCCACGCTGCGATCGATGGACCGATGCCGCGCTCGCATCTCGAGGAAGCGGCCGAGCGTCAGGAAGAACACGAACATCGTTACCGAGTCGAACCAGACGGCCTCGCCCCGCGTGAAGGTCTGGTAGACGGATGCGGCGTAGGCTGCGCCGATTGCGAGCGACACGGGCAGGTCCATGCCGGGCTTGCCGCCGGCAACGCCGCGCCATGCGCTCGTGAAGAACGGTCTGGCGGAGTAGAAGACGACCGGGGTCGTGACAAAAAAGCTGACCAGCCGCAGGAAATGCTGCATCTCCGGGTTCACACCTTGGTAATCCATGGCATACAGGCCGACCGCGAACATCATGACCTGCATCATGCCGAGCGAGGCGACGAGCAGGCGCTTCAGCGCCGTCCGCTGTTCGGCGATTTCGGGGCGGTCCGTGCTGTCCGGCGACAACGGCTGGGGCTGGTAGCCGAGGTTGGCCAGGGTCGCGAGATAGCCCGACAGCCGGCCGCCATCGACGGGGAACTGCAGCCTCAGGCGATGGGTGATCGGGTTGACCTCGGCTGACCGGATACCGGGTTGCCGGTTCAGCGTCGTTTCGATCAGCCAGCTGCAGGCCGAGCAGTACATGCCGCCGACGTACACCGTTGCCTCGCGCGTGTCGTCGTGCCGTTCGGTAAACGCCGCCAGCATGTCCTCGTCGTCGAATACCGACCACTCGGCCGCCTCGTCGGGCGGCCGGCCGACGCCCGGGTCAGGCGTCTCGCGCAGTTCGTAATAGCGGCTCATACCGGTATCGCGAATCAGTTCGGCAACGGCCTTGCAGCCGGGACAGCATACCGGCCGGTGCTCACCGTCGATGTCTACGGTCAGGTCACAGCCGGACGGGACGGGCAGGGCGCAGTGAAAACAGGTCTCAGTTCCCGTCATCGCCGCCGGGATACAGGCTGAGGGTAGCTTCGCCGCGCCATTCGCCCGACAATCGCCACGTATCGCCGGCTGACAGCGCCGCGTAGAAGCGTCCTTCGGGAATGGACGTGAAATGGCCGACCCAGACCGGGTTGCCATGCGCGTCGGGCATCGCCTGTACCAGGGTGATCGTCTGGTCCCGGTCGGCAAATGCCGGATGCGAGAGTTCGAACTCGAGTGCCGGGGGGACAGCGCGGAGTTCGCCCGACCGCATCACGGCGGAAACCACGCCCGTCTCCGGATTGATGTCGACGAGCGCGGCGAGATTGGCCCTGCTGGCGAAGCGCTCCGCCGCGATACGCCGGTCGGTGGCGTTGCGCACGCCGTCCTCGGAGCGGACGACCAGGGAATCCGTGGTCTGCACGGCAATCCAGAGGGTGGTGAGCCCGCCGATGACGGCAGCAGCCGGCAGGGCGATGATGAACCACGGCCAGAATTGCCGGTACCAGGGCTTGGTGTCTTCCCGTTTCACGCGGCGCGCAGTTCAGGGCGTCGGACCGAGGAAGCGGCTGTCCTCGGTAAGCGTAATGTTCGGATCGTCGGCAGCCGTGATAGTGAACTCGATGTCGTTGATCCCATGGGAATTTTCGCGCTGGACCCTGACGCGAACCGGTAGCGATGCGACATCGCTGCCGGCGACCTCGAACGGGTCGGGTACGCCGTCGAGTTCAATACCCTCGATACCGCTGACGCCGAGATCGAACTGTCGCGCATGGTCGCTCTGGTTGATGATCTTGAGAGTATAAATGTTCTCGACGACATCGTTCGGCAACTCGCGGTACAGCGTATTGCGGTCACGAATGATGTCGAGTATCACCGGGGTTCTCATGTTTATCGACGTCACCAGCAGTCCCACCAGGACGAGCAGCAGCGTCGCATAAATGAGCACGCGCGGCCGCAGCAGCCGGGACTTCTCGTGGTGCAGGGCATTGTCCGTCGTGTAGCGAATCAGGCCGCGCGGGTAGCTCATACGGTCCATGATCGAGTCGCAGGCATCGATGCAGGCTGCGCAAGCGATGCATTCATACTGCAGCCCCTTGCGGATGTCGATCCCCGTGGGGCAGACCTGCACACACAGCTGGCAGTCGATGCAGTCGCCGAGTCCCTTTTCCTTCGGGTCGTCGGTATCGAGCAGCGGGCGCCCCTTGTCCTTTGCCGTTCGCTCGTATTGCTGATCGGTCGAGCAGTGCAGGTAGATGACATAGCCCCTGGCCGCGAGATTGCGTCTGTTTTCCGGCAGCAGGACAGCACCTCCGCCAGTCGCGACAACCCGTTGATCGAGTTGCGTGAGCTCGTCGATCACGGCAGCCTCCCGCTTGCGGAAGCCCTCCTCGCCCTCGAATTCGAAGATCGTCGGGATATCGACACCGGTACGACGCTGTATCTCGTTGTCCGTATCCTCGAAGGTGAGTTTCAGCGCTGATGCCAGCTGCTTTCCGATCGTGCTTTTGCCGGCCCCCATCGGGCCAATGAGAAAGATTTTGCTCGGTATTTTCATAACCTGCAAATGATACAGGGGCTGACGACATCAGGCCCGCTTTATTTTACGGAAGTTCATGTGGCTGTTTCTCCCCCGCCGGAAGACAAGGGGCTCCGGATGCTTCCGGATACCTGCAGTCGCAAGTCAACGCGGCCATGCAAAGAAGCATGGCCGCGTCGATCAGCACATCTCAGTTGTCCAGGATGTTTGGCGTCACGAAGAGCAACAGTTCCCGCTTGGTTGCCTGGCTGACATCGCGGCGGAAGAGCCTGCCAATGGCCGGAATGTCGCCGAGCACCGGGGTCTTGTCCTGGGATTCGGTTGTTTCCTGTTCGAAGATACCGCCCAGCACGACCAACGGTAGCGGGATTTCCCACACGGCCTCACGCGCGGCGACGCCGACGTCCTTCCAGGAAAAATCCGACAACGGTACGCGCACCGCGCGGTTCTTCCAGACGCTGTAGCCGGACAGCAACAGGATCATCAGGAAACCGGGCAGAATGCCGGCCAGGAACAGATCCTCGATCGGCAGTTCGGCGACGATGCCGTACAGGATCAGGGGCAGCGACGGTGCGAACAGCAGGCCCAGGCTGCCGGCCGATGTCACCAGGCCGAGGTTGAATTTTTCCGGGTAACCCGCCTGCTGCAGTGCAGGAAACAGCAATGCCCCGAGCGCGATGATCGTAACGCCCGAGGCGCCGGTAAAGGCGGTGAAAAACGCACAGGCCGCCAGCGACACGATCGCCAGCCCGGCCGGCATCCAGCCCAGCAGCGCCGTGGTCAGGCGCACCAGCCGTCGCGGTGCATTGCTCTCGCTGAGCAGGTAGCCGGCAAACGTGAACAGCGGAATCGCCAGCAGGATGGGCATTTCCGCGATACCGTAAAACTCGATTGCGTTTGCCTGCAGGTCGATGCCCTCGCGCGTGAATCCGATCATCGCGCTCGTGGCGATCACGGCGAACAGCGGCGCACCCAGCAGCGCCAGCAACAGAAGCAGGAACGGCAACGCGGCCATCAGGGCGCCCTGCTCCGCCGCAATAGCGAACCGGCTTCCACCAGGCTGAACAGGCTGTAGCGCCAGGCGATCAGGGCGAATCCCGCGGGCAGTACGGCCTGGGGAATCCA
>JARRMH010000079.1:0-8426 GCA_037386205.1 Woeseiaceae bacterium
GGATGACGATTCCGACTAGGCCCGCCGGCGAGCCCCGCCTGCCAGCATTTCGGCCGCGTGGGCCAGGGTCTTGCGGGTGATTTCGACACCGCCGAGCATGCGCGCGAGTTCCTGGACGCGTTCCTCTTTGTCCAGCTCGCTGACGCGGGTGCGGGTCGACCTGCCGTCCGTAACCTTGCTGACCCGGAAATGCCGGTCGGCCAGGCTCGCAACCTGCGGCAGATGGGTCACGCACAGGACTTGCCGCGTTTCGCCGAGCTCCTGCAGCCGGCGCCCGACCATCTCCGCGACGCCGCCGCCGACGCCGCTGTCCACTTCATCGAACACCATCGTCGGAATGGCACTGCCGTCGCTGGCGATGACCTGGATGGCGAGGCTCATGCGTGACAGCTCGCCACCCGAAGCCACTTTCGCGAGCGCTTGTGGCGGCTGGCCCGGATTGGCA
This sequence comes from Woeseiaceae bacterium, assembly GCA_037386205.1. GTDB lineage: Bacteria > Pseudomonadota > Gammaproteobacteria > Steroidobacterales > Woeseiaceae > UBA1847. The sequence goes on from JARRMH010000079.1 coordinate 446, forward strand.
CTGATACGAAACTCGATATCATCCAGTCCCCACGGACGCGCAGCGTCGGCATCGAGCGCGTCGATCGTGACGTCGAAGACGCCGCCCGGCATGCCGAGCCCGTGCATTGCCTCGGTGACGGCTGCAGCGAAGCGCCCGACCGCCTCGTGCCGGGCGGCCGACAGGGCTTTGGCCAGTTGCAGGTACTCGGCCTGCGCCGCCTCGGCCTGCCGTTCGAGTTCCCGGCCACGTTCCTCGGCATGGCTGAGCTCGTCGTGCTCGGCCCGCAGCCGGTCCGCAAGTTCCGGCAACTCGTCAGGCTCGACGCGATGCTTGCGCGCCAGCGTCCGGATCGCATCGAGGCGCTCTTCGACCCAGTCACGCCGCGCCGGATCCGAATCGATCGCATCGGTGTAGCGACGCAGGCTGTCGGCCGCTTCCGCGACCTGGATGCTCGCCGAATTCAGCAACTCGAGTACGGGTTCGAGATTCGTGTCGTGCTCGACGAGCTGTTCGATCGAGCGGGCGGCGTCCGCGATGAGACTGTTGGCGTTACCGTGCTCGTTGTCGAACAACTGCTCGAGAGCTCCGGCGACTCCTTCCGCAAGACGGTCGCTGTGCTGCAGCCGGCGCCGTTCGGCATGCAGTTCCGCGGACTCGCCCTGGCCGATGGCGAGGGAATCGAGTTCCTGCAGCTGGAAGGTCAGCAGGTCGAGTCGCGATGCGCGATCCGATTCTGCCGTCAGCAGCTCGTCCAGTCGTTCGGCGATCGTCTGCCATTCAATAAAGTGCGTGGCGACCACGGCGCGGTCGTCGAGCAGCCCGCCGAAGTGATCCAGCAGGTCCCGCTGCACGTCCCGGCGACCGAGTGACTGGTGGAAGTGCTGGCCGTGGATATCGAGCAACAGTTCCCCGATCGCCTTGAGCTGGGAGAGGGGCACGGCATTGCCGTTGATGAATGCCCGCGAGCGTCCGTCGGCCCCGATGACCCGGCGCAGGAGGCATTCGTCGTCGAGATCGAGCGCCTGGTCTTCGAGCCAGGCCTGTACCGCCGGCAGGGCCGCGAGATCGAATCCGGCGGCGAATTCGGCCCGCCTGGCGCCGTCGCGCACCAGCTGGGCGCTGCCACGATCGCCGAGGACAAGACCGAGCGCGTCGACGAGGATCGACTTGCCGGCGCCGGTTTCGCCGGTGAGCACGGTCATCCCGGACTCGAACTCGATGTCGATCCGATCCACGATCGCGAAGTCGCGCACCTGCAGGTTGATCAGCATCTCAGCGCTCCGGTTCGCCGCCGCGCTTGCGGCTGTCGCGTCCCCAGAAGAGTTTGGAGCGCAGGATGCCATAGAAGTCGTGGCCGGGCGGGTGCAGCAGGGTTACGTATTCGTCCGAGCGCGCTATGCGGAGCGTGTCGCCCGGTGTCAGCGTGCCGAGATGCATACCATCGAGCGTCACCTCGGCGCATGTTTCGGCCCGCTCGAGCACCTTCACGTCGATGGCCTGGTCCGCCGGAATCACGATCGGGCGATCGGTCAGCGTGTGCGGACAGATCGGCACGAGTGCAACGGCCTGGATGTGAGGTTCCAGGATCGGGCCGCCGCAGCTCAGCGCGTAGGCTGTCGAGCCCGTCGGTGTGGCGACGATAAGCCCGTCGCCCGAGTGCGTATTCACATACTTGTCGTCGACCTGGGTGGAAAAGTCGACCATGCCGCCCTTGCTGGCGCGTTGCACGACAACATCGTTGAGGGCATATGCGGCAAGGGACTCGCCATCGGCGGTCTGCAGGGTCGCCTCGAGCAGCATGCGCCGATCTTCCTGGTAGTCACCGGACAGGATCTGTTCCACGCTGGTGATCATCTCGTCCGGCGTAATGTCGGCGAGAAAGCCGAGTCGCCCGCGGTTGACGCCGATCAGCGGTGTTCCGGTTTCGCGCACCAGCCGGCTCGCATACAACATCGTCCCGTCGCCGCCAATCGCGATCGCGAGGTCAGCGCTGTCGCAGAGTTCTTCCTCGGGAATGCGCCGTGCCTCGAGATCGAGTCCGAGCGTATCCGCCGCCACGACGTCGTAGCCGGCCTGGCTCAGGTGCCGGGCCAGCGCCTGCATCGGTTCGGCCACGCGTTTATCCGTATGCCTGCCGAGCAGCGCAATGCTCTTGAATCGAGCGTCCATGTGCCGATTGTTGCAGACCCTTGACCGACCGCCAAGCCGTTGCTAGCGTTTCTCGGGAATGTCGGCAAATGAATCGAAAAAAGTACCGAATGAGCGGGGTCAGCACCTGCTGAAGGTGCTGATTCAGCGGTATATTCGGGATGGGCAACCGGTCGGTTCGCGGACGCTGTCGAAAGACTCCGGCCTGGATCTCAGTCCGGCGACCATTCGCAACGTGGTATCCGATCTCGAGGAGATGGGGCTCGTGTCGGCGCCACACACTTCAGCCGGACGCGTGCCCACGCCGCGCGGTTACCGTATGTTCGTCGATACGCTGGTGCGGTACCGGCAGCCCGGCAATAGTGAGATCGAGCGCATCCGGCACCAGCTGGGGACGGCCTTCGACAACCCCTCGTCCCTGATCGCCACGGTTTCGGGCATGCTCTCGGAGTTCACGCGCATGGCTGGCGTGGTCACTGTGCCGCGTGCGCCGAAGGTCATGCTGCGCCAGATCGAATTCCTGCCCTTGTCGGAACAGCGGGTTCTCGTGATCCTCGTCGTCAACGACACGGAGGTCCAGAATCGGATCCTGCACACAGATCGCGACTACACTGCATCCGAACTCGTGCAGGCGCAGAACTACATCAACCAGCACTATGCCGGCACCGATCTCCACACGGTCCGCGAACGGCTGATCCGCGACCTGGACAGGGCACGGGATTCGGTCGACCAGGCAATGCGGGACATCATCTCGATGGCCGAATCCGCGATGGACAACGCGGGGCAGGGAGACGACGAGTACGTGCTGGCAGGCGAGACCAACCTGATGGATTTTGCGGAGCTGTCGGACATCGAAAAGCTGCGTAGCCTGTTCGATGCATTTGCGCACAAGCAGCTCATTCTTGATCTGCTCGACCGCAGTATCAACGCCAACGGCGTCCGCATATTCATCGGCGAGGAGTCCGGCTACCGGATTCTCGACGATTGCAGCGTCGTGACCGCCCCGTATCACGTCGATGACGACACGGTCGGGGTGCTCGGCGTCATCGGTCCGACACGCATGGCTTATGACCGGGTCGTGCCGATTGTCGATGTGACCGCCAGGCTGCTCGAGTCCGCCCTGAGTCAGGGCAGCCAGTCCGAGTAAAAGTCCGCCAAGCTCTTGATATTTCGTCGCGGGTCCCCACACTCCGCACATCGATTTTGCAATCCGGCCGCCAAAGCCGAACTCAATGACAAATCTGGAGCACGATATGAACGCGGAACGCCCTGAAGAGAAATTCGAGGAGGCAGCCGGTGAGACGGAGGCCGCATCGCCGGCCAGCGACGAGGCACGACGACCCGGCGCGAGCGAGGGCGACACGCCCGCAGACGAACTGGCCGGGGCACAGGCGGAGGCCGAGGAGAACTGGCAGCGCTACCTGCGCGCGGCGGCGGAACTCGAGAACGTCCGCAAGCGTGCCGCTCGCGATGTAGAGAATGCGCACAAATTTGCACTGGAGCGCTTCGGTAAGGAACTGCTCGCCGTGCGCGACACGCTCGAAATGGGACTTGCGGCTGCCGACAACGCCAGTGTCGAGAGCCTGATAGAAGGCAAGCACGCCACGCTGAAGCTGCTGGCGACGATCATGAGCCAGTTCGGGATCGAGGAAGTGGATCCCGAAGGCGAGCCGTTCGACCCGGAATTTCACGAGGCCATCAGCATGCAACCGTCGGACGAGGTTGAACCCGGCTCGGTCGTCAAGGTGGTGCAGAAGGGCTACACGCTGAACGGTCGTCTGTTGCGACCCGCGATGGTCATCGTCGCCGCCGACTGATTAAAGGTGTCAGTCACCTTAGACTCATTCCAAGGTGACTGACACCAAATAAAAGGCTGGAGCGCTTGAAAGGCGGGAATCCGGCCCCACCTATCAGCCAATCTTGAAGAATTCCAGTAATTTGGGAGTGTTGGAACATGTCAAAAGTAATCGGTATCGACCTGGGTACCACCAACTCCTGCGTAGCAGTGATGGAAGGTGATAAGCCCAAGGTCATCGAAAATTCGGAAGGCGATCGCACCACGCCGTCGATCGTCGCATTCACCAAGGACGACCAGGTTCTCGTCGGCCAGTCTGCCAAGCGGCAGGCCGTGACCAACCCCGAGAACACCCTGTTCGCCATCAAGCGTCTCATCGGCCGTCGTTTCGACGACGAAGTCGTGCAGCGCGACATCAAAATGGTGCCGTACAAGATCGTCAAGGCGGACAATGGCGACGCCTGGGTCGAGGCCGGCGGCAAGAAAATGGCCCCGCCCGAGATTTCGGCGCGCGTGCTGATGAAGATGAAGAAGACCGCCGAGGACTACCTCGGGGAAGAGGTCAAGGAAGCCGTCGTTACGGTACCGGCCTACTTCAACGATTCGCAGCGCCAGGCGACGAAGGACGCCGGCAAGATCGCCGGTCTCGAAGTCAAGCGCATCATCAATGAGCCGACGGCCGCCGCACTGGCATACGGCCTCGACAAGAAGCGCGGCGACACCAAGATCGCCGTGTTCGACCTCGGTGGCGGTACGTTCGACGTCTCGATCATCGAGATCGCCGAAGTCGACGGCGAACACCAGTTCGAAGTCCTGGCGACCAACGGCGATACCTTCCTTGGCGGTGAAGACTTCGATATGCGTATCATCGAATACCTGACCAAGGAGTTCGAGCGCGAGAGCGGCGTGGACATCACGTCGGATCCGCTCGCGATGCAGCGCCTCAAGGAAGCGTCCGAGAAGGCCAAGATCGAACTTTCGTCGCAGCAGCAGACCGAGGTGAATCTGCCGTACATCACGGCCGACGCGTCCGGTCCCAAGCATCTCAACATCAAGCTCACGCGTGCGAAGCTCGAATCGCTGGTCGAGGATTTGATCAGCCGCACGATCGACCCGTGCCGCGTGGCCCTCAAGGATGCCGGTCTCAAGGTCAACGAGGTCGACGACGTGATCCTCGTGGGTGGCCAGACGCGCATGCCGAAAGTGCAGGAAGAAGTGAAGAACTTCTTCGGCAAGGAGCCGCGCAAGGACGTGAACCCGGATGAGGCAGTGGCACTGGGTGCCGCCATCCAGGGTGGCGTACTCGCCGGCGACGTCAAGGATGTCCTGTTGCTGGACGTCACCCCGCTGTCGCTCGGTATCGAGACGCTCGGCGGCGTGATGACCAAGCTGATCGACAAGAACACGACAATCCCGGCGAATGCCGAGCAGGTGTTCTCGACGGCTGACGACAACCAGACCGCCGTGACCATCCACGTGCTGCAGGGCGAGCGCGAGCGCGCCATGGACAACAAGTCGCTGGGTCGCTTCGACCTCGCCGACATTCCGCCTGCACCACGCGGCTTGCCCCAGATCGAGGTAACGTTCGACATCGATGCCAACGGTATCCTCAATGTTTCCGCCAAGGACAAGGCGACCGGCAAGAGCCAGAACATCGTTATCAAGGCGTCCTCCGGACTGTCCGACGAAGAGATCGACAAGATGGTCTCGGATGCGGAAAGCCACGCTGAGGAAGACCGCAAGTTCCGCGAACTCGTCGACGTGCGTAACCAGGCCGACGGCCTGATCCACGCCACCGAGAAGACGCTCAGCGAACTCGGCGACAAGGCATCTGCCGAGGAACGCATGGCAGTAGAGAACGCGGTTTCCGACCTCAAGAAGGCGCTCGATGGCGACGACAAGGATGCGATCGAGAAGAAGACCGCGGCACTTGGCGAGGCCTCCGGTGGCCTGGCGCAGAAGCTCTACGCGGAGCAGGCTGCCGACGGCGCCGGGAGCCCCGAGGGTGGTGCCGGCGAGGATGCGGGCGCGGCCAGCGGCGACGACGATGTCGTCGACGCAGAGTTCGAGGAAGTCGACAAGGACGGCAAGTAAGTCCGCGCCCGGTTGGAGCCGGGCTTACCAAGGGAGATCAGGCGGGCGTCCTAATGGGCGCCCGCCGGACATTGAGACATGGCCAAGCGCGATTATTACGAAGTACTGGGTGTCTCCAAGTCGGCCACGGCCGACGAGATCAAGAAGGCATACCGTCGTCTTGCCATGAAGCACCATCCGGACCGCAACAAGGACGATTCGGGCGAATCCGAAAGACGCTTCAAGGAAGCCAGGGAGTCCTACGAGGTCCTGCGCAACGACAATCGGCGCGCGGCTTACGACCGCTTCGGCCACGACGGTCTGAGAGGCGGGGCCGGCGGCCCGGGCGGATTCAGCGCGGAAGGATTCGGGGACATCTTCGGCGATGTCTTCGGCGACATCTTCGGTGGCGGCCGCCGCGGTGGCGGTCCACAGGTGTTTCGCGGTGCCGATCTTGGCTACGAGCTGAAGCTCGACCTCGAGACAGCCGTGGCCGGCGATACCGTTACGATCGACGTACCGACGCAGGTCGGCTGCGAAACCTGCGGCGGCAGCGGCGCGCGCAAAGGCAGCGAACCGGTTTCATGTACCACCTGCGGTGGTGCCGGCCAGGTGCGCATGCAGCAGGGCTTTTTCTCCATCCAGCAGACGTGCCCGGCCTGCAAGGGCGCGGGTACGACGATCGCGGACCCCTGCACCGATTGTCACGGGCGCGGCCGCGTCCGCAAGACCCGCACGCTGTCCGTCAAGGTTCCAGCCGGAGTCGATGACGGTGATCGCATTCGGCTGTCGGGCGAGGGCGAGGCGGGTCGCAACGGCGGACCCGCGGGTGATCTCTACGTCGAGATCCGCGTCAAACCACACAAGATCTTTGAGCGCGAGGGCGCACACCTGTCCTGCGAGGTCCCGGTCAGCTTCGGTACGGCCACGCTGGGCGGCGAGGTCGAATTGCCGACACTCGACGGGCACGTCTCACTCAAGGTTCCGGCCGGGACCCAGAGCGGGAAGGTCTTCAGGCTGCGGGGCAAAGGGGTAACCACGGTGCGTGATCCGCGCCAGGGTGATCTGTTCGCGGCCGTGTCGGTGGAGACCCCGGTCAACCTGACCGCGGAGCAGAAACAGCTGCTCGAGAAATTCGAGGAATCCCTGCAGGCAGGCGGCGAGCGGCACAGTCCGCGTGCCGGCGGCTGGCTGGACACGGTGAAGCGCTTCTTCGAACGCATCAGTTCATGATTCGGGCCGCTATTGCCGGCGCGGGTCGCATGGGGCAGGCAATTGCCGGGCTCATCGAGGCGCGCGACGGCATGGAGGTGGCTGGCGTCTGGCGGCGCGGTGAGAATCTCGACGCCCTGTTACGCAACGCCGATGTCGTCGTCGATTTCAGCCTGCCAGACGGCACGATGCAGGTGCTCGAGAGCGTGTCGCGCGCAGCAAAACCCCTCGTCTGCGGTGTCAGCGGACTGACCGATGAGCAACTGGCGCGCCTCGATGCGGCGGCTGCCCGGGTGGCCATCGTTTACGATCGCAACATGAGCCTCGGTGTGGCCGTGCTCGATCGCGCCGTGCGCGACGCGGCCGCCGCGCTCGGGGCGGACTTCGAGGTAGCGATATCCGAGGTGCACCATGTGCACAAGATCGACGCGCCTTCGGGAACGGCTCTCAAGCTCGGCGAGACCATCGCTGCCGCTCGCGGCGAGGCCGGAACCGGTTCGATCCGCTTTTCCAGTGAGCGCCGCGGCGAGGTGCCGGGAGACCACGAAGTCGTGCTGCGGTCTGCAACCGAATGTCTGACGTTCGCCCATTCGGTCACTACGCGCGAGGTATTCGCGGCCGGTGCCGTGCGCGCGGCGGCATGGGTCGTCGGGCAGGCGCCGGGCCAGTACCGCATGAGCGACGTCCTGTTCGGCGAATAGTCCGCCTGGTTGCGAAAAAACCCGCCCCGACGCTGGAACCTTTTTCGCGGCTCCGGTAGACTATGCCAGA
>JARRMH010000080.1:0-8392 GCA_037386205.1 Woeseiaceae bacterium
GCCAACGGCAACCCCAGGATCACACCGCCGATGACCATGGCCCAGATTATTTCCGGAGTATGCAGGATCAGCCGGTATACGGCCGAGAAACTTTCGATGTCTTTCCAACTGGCCTCCCACGCTGTCGTGAGTGTGGACGGCATGCCCGGAGTAGCTAGCAGGTTCTCGATATTGTCGACCGTATCGAGCAGTTGCCGGGCTTCGGCAGAAGCAGGCTTGTCTCTCCGGATGCGCGAGGCCAGAGTCTTGCTGACATCTTCAAGTGATGAAATCTCATCCTCGAGGTCGGCGGAAGGGTCATCCAATTCTTCCAGACGGCGGGTCTCCTTTCGTACGGTGCCGCGGAAGTCCCTGGCAAACTTACCGGTAGCACTTGCTGCATCTTCAAGTTCGCCATCGCCGATACGACGGATGGCAGCATCGTCCGGGAGCGGGAAGGTCGTTCCATATGCAATTGCAAGTTGCTGCAGGCTTGAACCCAATACATCCCACTCGTTCGCCCCTTTGACCGAAGGATTAGCGTGAATGAAATCGTTCATCACGTCCGCTCGTGTAAGGAGATCCCTGACCTCGGCACTGGCTGAGTAGTTGCCGTCAAACCGGTCCGAAAACCGATTGATGTCTTCTTTGAGATCATCGAGATAGCCCTGGATGTCGATTTCTCCGCCGGGCCCGCGCAACACGCTATTCCTGAAACTCGAGTCCAGTGCTCGAGCAAACTTCCTCTGCTGATGCTCAATATCATCGACCAGCTGCTCGACGGCCTTGTCCGACATCCTCGCCGCCGGCTCCTGTGCCGCACTCAGTGTTGGGTTGCAACACACTATCGTTAGCGCCGCAACAGTCGCAGCGAAATTTGATCCCCGCATCATCGATTCTCCCGGTATTCAGGTTGTTTGTTGATTTTTCGAGAAATGCTCACCTCCAAGAGCATGGCGATTTTGTCTGTTGTAACCAGAGTGTCGAGCTAGTCTCGTTCAAAGGTGTGGAGCTGATCCTTCCCGAAAAAAAGGACGCCATAGGACATTCCGCCCGACTTGGCATCTGCGCCCGGATCCCCGGGCAGGCGCACGATCACCGCTGTTTCGGTTTCCTCGAGTATCTCCGCATTTCGGTATTTCATCAGCAACGGACTGGCGATCCCGCCGACTTTGCTACCGACGATGTAAAGGCTGCCCACGGTCGCTTGATTGCCGGAGGCAACGAGCTTCCCATCGACATCAGAAGTAATGATGTCGAGCAGCCTTCGGGCACCGGTATGGAGCTGCTCTCCGATCGAGTTCAATTCTTCAGGAGAAGGCGCCCCAATATCCTCGCGCGGCATCGTGAACGGTAAATGATAATAATACCTGCCGAACCACCCACTGTTTTCGACCTGGTAGGCCAGCGACAGCCGATAGAGATCGTCGTAACATTCCTCGATGAACAGCATTGGGTACAACCGATAACCGCCTGATCCCGCTTTGAGGGATGGATGACGGCCGAGCTCTTGCTGTGTGATCTCGTAGACAGACACGGACCGGTATTCTTTCTCGAGCTGCTCGGTCGCCTTGTCCTTCGATGAGTCGACGATCGCATCGGTTATGAACGGAATCGGTACAAGTAGCGATGCCGCAAACTCCGACGCCTGATCTGCATGGACGAAGAACAGTTGCGTGTCTTCGAATCGCGATGATCCTTTGGGTAACTCCGACGGGAAGCTACGCGTGATGTCGACGATATGACTATCAGTGGCCGGTGGAGAGCTGGGTGTTTCGACTGACGCGCAGCCTGTGGTAGCAATCGTCGCAAAGAATGTGACGAGCATCGCCAATCTATTCGATGGTGACATCGACTTGTTTCTCCGTAGAGTCAGGTACCATGTGAAAAAGTATCACGAATGAACACATAATCGTCGATCCGCTATCTGTGCGCATACCGTCATTGGCGCATAACTGGCCCGGACTTGTGGATTGCGTTCCCGAGAGAATGACCAGCCCGATGTTCTCCTGGAGATACATCAGTCATGGCGTAAGATTTGCCTCGTTGTATCGGAACCTGCAGGAACGGAGCACGACCAGCATGAAGCCAGAACCGGATTTTCCTTATTATGATGGCGAGCCTGTCGAGATCTCCGCAATGCGGTGGCTCGTCCCGTTGGCCGCCGTTGGCGCCGCGACCTACCTACTGCTCGTTCAACCTCAGGTCTTCAGCGAGGGCTACTGGCGACTGGGTCCGGGGTTGCTTATTGCAATCTTGCCGCTTGCGGGGCTGGCGCTCGTCACACGAGAGCACTGGACAGCCTTGTTCCGCAAGGTCAGGCTGAAAGAGATCGGTTGGATGTTCGCGTTCGCGTTGCTCAATTACGCGATTGCCATCCCGCTTGGCCTGATCTCAATGAATTTCATCGAGACGGCTGAAAACCCCGGCATCTCGGGCATGGCAGAGTCTGGCGTTGTCGAGCAAATACTGTTCTTCGCCAATTCGGTACCGCAGTTGATCGGCGAGGAGTTGATTACGATCATTCCGTTCATCGCGATCATTTATTTTCTGACGCGTAAAATTGATGTAGGTCGGACCAGCGCCATCATTGTTGCCTGGCTGGTAACGGCAGTCTGGTTCGCTTCGATCCACCTGCCGACTTACAACTGGAACATCCTGCAGTGCCTGGTGCTGATTGGTGGTGCGCGCCTCGTGCTCACTCTTGCCTACATCAAGACCAAGAATATCTGGGTGTCGGCCGGCGCCCACATCATCAATGACTGGGCGACCTTCAGTATTGCTCTTTTTGGCGCCAACCGCGCAGCGACTGGCGTTTGAATCACGAAAAGCGGCGGATTTCTTCCTCATTTACTTTCGAAGTAACCGGAATAGTCATCTGAAAAATATAGAAAAAATAGCCGTCGCGCCCATGATGGACTGGACGGACCGCCACTGCCGGTATTTCATGCGGCTCCTTAGCCCTGGCGCGCTGCTGTATACCGAGATGGTGACCGCGGCGGCGATCGTCCATGGCGACAGTGAACGATTCCTGCGCTTCAACGAGGAAGAGCACCCGGTCGCGCTGCAACTCGGCGGCTCGGACCCGGACTGGATGGCTCGCGCGACGGCGCTCGCGAGCGGCTGTGGCTACGACGAGATCAATATCAATGTCGGTTGCCCAAGCGATCGGGTGCAAAGCGGCCGCTTCGGTGCCTGCCTGATGGCAGAACCGCAGCTTGTCGCCGCCTGTTACGCTGCGATGCAAAAAGAAACGGATGTCCCCGTCACCGTGAAGTCGCGGATCGGGATCAACGAGCAGGACAGCTACGAGTTCCTCCGGGCATTTATTGACCCGCTGGCCGGGGCGGGGTGCCGAAAATTCGTCGTCCATGCGCGTATCGCGATCCTGGAAGGGTTGAGCCCGAAGGAAAACCGCTCGGTTCCGCCGCTCGACTACGAGCGGGTCTACCGCTTGAAAGAAGACTTGCCCGAACTCGACATCGTGCTCAATGGCGGTCTCGAATCGATCGGGCAGGTGGAGAGCGCCTTGCAACACGTCGACGGCGTCATGATCGGCCGCAAGGCCTACCACGAGCCGTATGCTCTTGCCGAACTGGAGCGACATTTTCACCCGGAGTGGCAGGCCCCCTCGCGCGGCGAGGTGGTGGACCGCATGGTACCGTATATCGACCGCGAAGTTGCCGCGGGCGTCCCGCTCAACAGGATGACGCGCCACATGCTCGGCCTGTTTGCCGGGCAACCGGGGGCACGGGCGTGGCGTCGATTCATCAGCGAGCACGCGCACCGCGACGGTGCAGGCAGCGAAGTTCTCGTCAATGCATTAAATGCTATGCCTGCCACTGCCCCGACCTTTACAATGATCGACCCCGAAACCGCCAGGACACGACCGGAAACATGAGCGCTAAAGCAGCAAAAAAGAAAACCACGATGGCCGACGAGGCCGATATCCACGAGCTGTACGAGCTCTCGGTCCAAAACGTCGAGTACGAGATCGAATTCCTCCAGGAGACGTTCAAGTCACTGGTGGGCCGCGCGGCATACACGTTTCGCGAGGACTTCTGCGGCACCGCAAGCGCGTCCTGTCAGTGGGTGCGCCAGGGCCCGGAGTACCAGGCGATCGGCGTGGATATCGATCCGACCGTGCTCGAATGGGGGCGTGAGCATCGTGTCGCGAAGCTGGATGCCGAGGACCGGGCTCGTGTGCGGCTGATCGAGTCCGACGTTCTCGATGTCGAGACACCCAAAGTCGACATTCTCGTTGCGTTCAATTTCAGCTACTTCATTTTCGACACGCGGGAGACCATGCGCCGCTACTTCGAGCGGGTGTACGAGGCGCTCGAGGATGACGGCATTTTCTTCTGCGACCTGTTTGGCGGTCCCGAGTCGCAGGAGGAGACCAAGGAGAAGACCAAGCACAAGAAGCACGGCTTCACCTACATCTGGGAGCAGGCGGAATTCCACCCGGTGACGCATTTCATGCGGACCCATATTCACTTCAAGTTCAAGGATGGCTCGAAGCTCAAGAACGCCTTCACCTACGAGTGGCGGCTGTGGTCGGCGCCGGAAATCCGCGAATTGCTGCTCGAGGCAGGGTTCAGCAAGGCGACGGTTTACTGGGAAGGCGAAGACGAGGACGGCGAGGGCAACGGCGAGTTCACACCCGACGAGCAGGGCGAGGCCGACCTCGCTTGGATTGCATATATCGTCGCCGAAAAGTAGTAGTATTCAAGGGTCCTTGGGCAAGGGTTTCGTGAGCCGCGTTATGGCAAAAGACCTCGAAGTCGCGATCGTATTCGCTGATGTGGTCGGCAGCACGCAGCTGTACGACAAGTTCGGCGACACCAAGGCCAGCGAAACGGTTGCCCTGTGTCTGGACGTCATGAAGGACGCGACTCACCAGTTCAACGGGACGGTGATCAAGACCATCGGCGATGAGGTCATGTCGACGTTCGAGACCGTCGACGATGCCATGGGCGCGGCCGTGATGATGCAATCCCGGGTGACGTCGGAGAGCCGTGACAACGGTATTCCGGTATCGATCCGCATCGGCTGCCACTTCGGCCCGGTGGTCCAGGAACAGAACGACATCTTCGGTGCGGCCGTGCACACGGCCAATCGCATGACGTCGCAGGCGAAAGCGAGGCAAATCGTCATCTCCGGGTTCACGGTCGAACACATGAGTCCCGACCTGCGGCGGCAAACGCGCCAGATCGACGTGGCGACGGTGCGTGGCCGCCTCGATGAAGTCGCGCTTTACGAGCTCGTGTGGCAGCCCGAAGAGGCGACCAGCATGCTGCCGACGATCGAGTGGGAAGCCCGGGACAGGCGCGCCTCGAAGCTGCTGATCAATTTTCGCGACCAGTCCGTCGAATTGTCCGACAAGCGCAAGTCGATCAATCTCGGCCGCGCCGACGACAACGACCTCGTCGTCAAGGGCAACCTGATCTCACGCATCCACGCCAAGATCGAGATGCGCCGCGGCAAGTTCGTGCTGGTCGACCAGAGCACGAATGGAAGCTTCCTGCAAAACGCCAGGGGACAGGAGACTTTCGTGCGCCGCGATTCGACCGAACTCGCGGGCGAGGGCACGATCGGCCTGGGTCGCGCGGAGCCGCCCGGCTCCAACCTGGCAATCTACTACAAAACCATCGAATAGCGGCGCCATTAGTCCCCGGAATTAACTCGTTAAAAGGTGACTGACACCTTTAGCGGGTCAGGAGGCTTTGGCGAGTTGCGCGTCGAGTGCATCCGCGATGGTTTGTTGCTGCCGGCGGAGTTCTGTGGGCAGGCGGTCGCCGTAGGTATCGAGGTACTCGAGCACCGATGCCATCTCCTCGCGCCACTGGTCGATATCGACGGTCAGCAGTTCGTTGAGTGTCTCTTTCGGGATGTCGAGACCATTGAGGTTGAGATCCTCCGCGTGCGGCAGGAAGCCGATCGGCGTCTCCTCGGCGCCGGCGCGCTTCTCGCAGCGCTCGATGATCCATTCCAGTACCCGCAGGTTTTCACCGAAGCCCGGCCACAGGAACTTGCCGTTCTCGTCCTGGCGAAACCAGTTGACGTGGAAAATCTTCGGCAGGTGGGCGGCACGCTCCGGGAACGACAGCCAGTGGGCCCAGTAGTCGGCGAAGTTGTAGCCACAAAACGGCTTCATGGCCATCGGGTCGCGGCGAACGACGCCGACGTCGCCCACCATGGCTGCGGTCGTTTCCGACGCGGTGCCGGCGCCGACCAGGACGCCGTGCTCCCAGCTCTTGGCCTCGAATACGAGCGGCGCCACCTGTTTGCGGCGACCGCCGAAGACAATCGCCGAGATCGGCACGCCCTCGGGTGCCTCGGCGAGGCTCGAGTAACTCGGGTTGTTGGTTGCGGCCACCGTGAACCGCGAATTGGGGTGCGCGGCCGGACCCGCCGTGCCGTCATAGGCGCGTCCCTGCCAGTCGTAGGCCGGTTCGCCTTCCTTCTTGTCCTCCCACCAGGGCTGCTTGTCGGCCGTGACCGCGACATTGGTGAAGATCGCGTCGTGCGTGATCATGTCGAAGGCGTTGCGATTCGTCTTGCGGTTGGTTCCCGGCACGACGCCGAAGTACCCGGACTCGGGATTGATCGCCCGCAGTTTGCCGCCTTCGTCCAGGTGCAGCCACGCAATATCGTCGCCCAGCGTCCAGGCTTTCCAGCCCCGCATCGACTCGGGCGGGATCAACATCGCAAGATTGGTCTTGCCGCAGGCCGACGGGAACGCGCAGGCAATGTAGTGCACGGCGCCATCCGGGTTTTCGAGGCCGACGATCAGCATGTGCTCGGCCAGCCAGCCTTCCTGCCGCGCCTGGTAGCTGGCGATGCGCAATGCATGGCACTTCTTGCCGAGCAGGGCGTTACCGCCGTAACCGGAGCCGAAGCTCTTGATCGAGAGCTCCTCGGGGAAATGCATGATGAAACGACGCTCCGGGTCCAGTTCGCCGGTCGAATGCAGGCCCTTGACGAAGGTTTCCTCGCGCTCGATTCGCTCCAGCGCCTTGCTGCCCATGCGGGTCATCAGCTTCATGTTGGCGACGACGTAGGCACTGTCCGTGATTTCGACGCCGCAGCGCGAATAGGGCGAGTCGATCGGTCCCATGCAGTAGGGAATGACGTACATGATGCGGCCCTTCATGCAACCGTCGAACAGCGCGTCCATTGTTGCATGCGCTTCGTCCGGGGCCATCCAGTTGTTGTTGGGTCCGGCCTCGTCCTCGTTCTGCGTGCAGACAAAGGTCAGGTGCTCGACACGCGCGACGTCGTGCGGATCCGAGAGATGCAGGTAACAGTTGGGATGCGTCTTCCGGTTCAGGGCGGTCAGCGTGCCCTGCGCGAGCATCAGTTCGATCAAATCCCGGTATTCATCTTCGGAGCCTGTGCACCAGTGGATGGCCTCCGGTTGGGTTTGTTCGGCCACCTGGTCGACCCAGGACTGCAGCGATTCGAGCGACGTCGTCATTTTCGGCAAGTCTCAGCTTATGAGTTTCGGGCAGGCCGCGCACGCGATCTGCTGCCATACGGAACTGCTAATTATTGCCGATTGATGAGACGGATTCAGTACTCCGCAGGAAAAGTTTCGTCTGTAAACGTTCTCAACGCGCTGCGGAGCGTATCTTATGTCGATACGGCGTCGCGAGATCGCGGCGACCCGCATTTTTCGCCAACGCCCGGCAAATCGTACTCTGCGCCCTGGCAGGGAACCGTGTAATCTTGCGCCGTGACCGAGTTGACCGAGTTGAGGGACTATTTCGGGCCCGACAGCCCCCTGCGGCAGTTCCTGCCCGGCTTCCAGCCGCGCAGGGGGCAGGCCTGGATGGCCGAGGCGATCGCCGAGGCGATCGCCGGCCGCGAGCTGCTCGTCGTCGAGGCCGGCACCGGTACCGGCAAGACCTTCGCCTACCTGATCCCGGCTCTGCAAAGCGGGCGCAAGACGATCATCAGCACCGGCACGAAGGCGCTGCAGGACCAGTTGTACCATCGCGACCTGCCGCTCATCGGCAAGGCCGTCGGTCGTCCGGTCACGACTGCGTTGCTGAAGGGCCGCGCCAACTATCTTTGCCTGCAACGACTTGACCAGGTGACCGACCCTGCGGCGGCGATCGCGGACGACCTCGAGGCCGTCCAGGAGTGGCGCCATCGCACGGCGACGGGTGACAGGGCCGAGTTGATCGAGGTTCCGGAAGATTCGCCCGTGTGGCCGCTGGTCACGTCGACCGTCGACAACTGCCTGGGCCAGCAGTGCCCGGAATACTCCGGGTGTCACGTCGTCCAGGCGCGCAAAGCCGCGCAGGAAGCCGACCTCGTCGTCGTCAACCACCACCTGATGCTTGCCGATCTCGCAATGAAGGAAGAAGGTTTCGTCGAATTCCTGCCCGGAGCCGAGGCGATCATC
>JARRMH010000081.1:0-8323 GCA_037386205.1 Woeseiaceae bacterium
TCTGCATCTTGGCCCGGTAGGCTTCTTCCAGGTCGACCCCGGCATAATTGGCCAGTTTGAGCAGATAGGCCATGCAATCGGCCAGCTCGGATTCGATGCTGGCCCGGCGCTTGTTCAAGGCGGCCTGGCGCGTCTGCTGCCTGGTTTGCCCCGGTGTGGCCAGGCGGGCCTCTTCGCGCCACAGCTCGGCCAGCTCGCTGCCCAACTCGCCCACCTCTTCGCCGAGGCACAGGTAATTAAAGTACAGGTCGGTGATAAAGCCCTTGCTCCTGTCCAGCTCGACGTGAAAGCGTTGATAGGCGGCCAGGCCCCCGTTGGCCCGGGGCTCGGGCGAGGTGACGTCGGGGGCCAGTTGGGGCAGAGCCTGCTGGTAGGTGCCTTCTTCCAGGGCGGCACGCACGCGGCCGGCGACGTGTTGAAAATCGGCCGGCCGGGTGACAATGTTGAGCTCATTGGTGTCGATGGCGAGTACGTTCGTATCCTGGTAGCGGGCAAAGAACTGCTCGTAGGCCTTGATATCGGACGTGACGATACGCAGCAGGAAGTCGACGTTGCCGAGCACGACGTAGCAGTCCATAACTTCGGGAAAGCTCCGTACCGCTTCGGCAAATGCGGACAGGTTGCTGCGCCCGTGCGAGGTAAGCTTGACGTGCGCGAAGACCATCGTCGTCAAGCCGACTTTCTCACGGTCGAGCACGGCCGGTTGTTCCTTGATGACGCCGTCTTCACGCAGGCGCTGGATCCGTCGCCAGCAGGCCGACTGTGACAGGCCGATGCGGTCCCCGATCGCCGACGCATTGATGTCCGGTTCGGTCTGCAACAGCCTCAGGATCTTGCGGTCGATGTGATCGAGCGAAGCAGCTTGCATAATTTATGCACAATTAGTTGTTCTAATGCATTCATTATGCTCTCTTTTGAACTTGGATAAAAGATTTTGCAAGTTTTATCGGGGTTCAACGGGATATATTATTCGGGATAGCGCTGCGCGCTAAGGGGGCCGCGATGAGCGTGTTTGACCATGCGGAATTCGACAATCACGAAGCTCTGCACTATTTCTTCGATGAGAAGACCGGCCTCAGGGCCATTGTCGCCGTGCATTCGACGGCGCTCGGCCCGGCTGCCGGCGGCACCCGACGCTGGGTCTACCCGAGCGACGCCGATGCGCTGACCGACGTACTGCGCCTGTCGCGCGGCATGACGTACAAGAACGCCGTCGCCGGGCTCAAACTGGGCGGAGGCAAGACCGTGATCCTGGCGAGCGACGCCGCGCCGAAGTCGCCGGCACTGTTCCGGCAATTCGGCCGCTGCGTGGACTCGTTGGCCGGGCGTTACGTCACGGCCGAGGACGTGGGCTGCTCGGTCGACGACATGCGCTACGTGCACGAGGAAACGGAGTATGTCTCCGGGCTGCCGCAAAGCGGCACCGACGCCGGCGGCGACCCATCGCCCTGGACGGCGCTCGGCTGCCTGCAGGGGATCGAGGCTGCCGTGCAGGAACATCTCGACAGGGAATCCCTGGCGGGCGTGCGGGTCGCGGTGCAGGGAGTCGGCCACGTTGGCCACCATCTCTGCAAACTGTTGCACGAGGCCGGTGCGGAGCTTTACGTGTCGGACGTGAACGACGACAACCTGAAAATGGCGCTGAACGACGTCCCGGCGACGATCGTCGCGCCGAGCGAACTGCTGTTTGCCGACGTCGACGTGCTGGCGCCCTGCGCGCTTGGCAACATCCTGACCTCGGTGACGATCCCGAAGATCAGGGCGAAAGTCGTTGCGGGTGCCGCAAACAACCAGCTGTCGACGCCGGCGGACGGTGCGCGTCTCGCCGAACGGGGCATATTGTATGCGCCCGACTACGTGATCAACGCGGGCGGCATCATCACCGTCGCGGCCGAGTATTTTGGCGACGCCTCCGAAGACGACGTGCGCGCCGACGTCGGGCGCATCAAGGATCGCCTGCGGAAGATTTTCAGGGAGGCAAAGGAAACGGGACGCTCGACTCACGAGCTCGCCGATGAACTGGCGCGCAGCATCGTGGCGGCGGCCCGGCAATAAACGGAGCACATCGAATGATCGAAAAATCGCGACTGCAGATCCCGCACCCGTTCGCCCGTCCGGGCGACGATCCGGATTTCAGCTATCTCGAGCTGTCCCCGGCCGGTGCAATCGACAAGCCGCCGATCGGCTCACGCACCCGGGACATCGAATACTTAAGCAATGGTCTCGTCCGCGTGCTCGACGACGCGCACGAGGCGCAGGGCCCGTGGAACCCGAACCTCGATCCTGAAAAACTGCAGGTTGCCCTGCGGTGGATGCTCCTCAACCGCGCCCTCGACAACCGCATGTGGCAAATCCAGCGGCAGGGGCGCATCTCGTTCTACATGCAGGCACTCGGGGAAGAAGCCATCTCGATTGCCCAGGGCATGGCCCTGCGCGCCGGCGACATGTGCTTCCCCTCGTACCGCAACCAGGGACTCTATCTCTACCGCGGCGTCAGCCTCGTGGACATGATGTGCCAGTGCCTGTCCAACACGCGCGACATGTGCAAGGGCCGCCAGCTGCCGATCATGTACCACAGCAAGAAAGGCAACGTGTTCTCGATCTCGGGCAACCTCGGCACCCAGTATCCGCACGCCGTCGGCTGGGCGATGGCCTCGGCCCTGAAGGGCGAAGATCACATCGCGGCGTCGTGGCTCGGCGACGGCAGCACCGCAGAGGCCGACTTCCACCATGCCCTGACGTTCGCCGCCGTCTACCAGGCGCCGGTGATACTCAACGTCGTCAACAACCAGTGGGCGATCTCGACGTTCCAGGGCACGGCCGGCGGGCAGCGCCGCCCGTTTGCCGCCCGCGGCCTCGGCCTCGGCATCCCGGGCATACGCGTCGACGGCAACGACTTCCTGGCGATCTATTCGACCACCCTCTGGGCCGCCGATCGCGCGCGCCGCGGTCACGGGCCGACGCTGATCGAACTCGTGACCTATCGCGGCGGGGCCCATTCGACGAGTGACGACCCGTCCAAGTACCGGCCGAAAGACGAGTGGGCGGCGTTCCCGCTCGGCGATCCGGTGGAACGCCTCAAGCAGCACCTGATCAAGGTCGACAACTGGAGCGACGAGAAGCACGACAAGCTCTGGAAGCAGTGCGTCGAGGAAGTCACGGCCGCGTGGAAAGAGGCCCAGACCTACGGCACGATGACCGAGCCACCGTTCCTCGATCCGTCCTCGATGTTCGAGGACGTCTACGCGGAGATGCCGCGGCATCTCGAATCGCAGCGGCGCCGGCTGCTCGAAATCCTGGGCGAGGAGTAAGCCATGGCACAGATGAACATGATCGAGGCCATTCGCTCCGCACATGACGTCATGATGGATCGTGACCCGTCCGTCGTGATCATGGGTGAAGACGTCGGCTACTTCGGCGGCGTGTTCCGCTGCACTGACGGCCTGCAGAGAAAGTACGGCGAGCACCGCGTCATCGACGCGCCGATCGCCGAGGGCGGCATCATCGGCACGGCCATCGGCATGGGCGTAAACGGTCTCCGGCCGGTCGCCGAAATCCAGTTCGCCGACTACATCTACCCGGGCTTCGACCAGGTCGTATCGGAACTGGCGCGCCTCAGGTATCGCTCGGCGGGCGAGTTTTCGTCGCCGGTTACGATCCGCACGCCCTGCGGTGGCGGTATCCGCGGCGGACAGACTCATTCGCAGTCGCCCGAAGGCATTTTCACGCACGTCAGCGGCATCAAGACCGTGATGCCGTCGAACCCCTACGATGCGAAGGGGCTGCTCATCGCCTCGATCGAATCCGACGATCCGGTCGTCTTTTTCGAACCCAAGCGCATCTACAACGGTCCGTTCGACGGCGACCCGGAGAAGCCGGGCGTGTCGTGGTCCTCGCACCCGAAGGGCGAAGTACCCGAGGGCTATTACACGGTACCGCTCGGCACCGCCGACATTGCGCTCGAGGGGGATGAACTGACAATCATCACCTACGGCACGCTGGTGCACGTCGCAGTCGCGGCCGCGCGGGACACAGGCGTCGATGCCGAGGTCATCGATGTGCGCACACTGGCCCCGCTCGACGTCAAGACGCTGGCCGACTCGGTCAACAAGACCGGGCGCTGCCTCGTCGCGCACGAAGCGACGCGTTTTGGCGGTTATGGCGCGGAACTCGCGGCCATCGTGCAGAAGGAGTGCTTCTATTATCTCGAGGCTCCGATCAGCCGCGTTGCGGGCTGGGATACGCCTTACCCGCACGCCTTCGAGTGGCAATACTTCCCCGGCCTGAAACGCATGAAAGCCGGTATCCGACGCGTGATGGAGGCAGAATGAGCGAATACATCTTCAAACTGCCGGATCTCGGGGAAGGCAGCGTCGAGTCCGAGATCGGTGAGTGGTTCATCAAGGTGGGCGACGATGTCAACGAAGAGGACATCGTCGGCACGGTCATGACCGACAAGGCCGCGGTCGAAGTCTCGAGCCCGGTCACGGGCAAGGTCGTCAGGCTGGCGGGCGAACCCGGCGACATCGTCGCGGTCGGCTCGCCGCTGGTCGTGTTCGAGACCAGTGACGATGCCGCGGCGGCAGCCGCTCCTGCGGAGGAGGCCGACGCGCCGGAGCCCGATTTGCCGGAGGCCGATGCAGGCGGGTCTTCCGCCCCGACCGATGCTGCCGCTGAATCTGCCCCTGCGAAAGGCGGTGACGAACCCCCGCAACGCATCATCACGTCCCCGGCAATTCGCCGGCGCGCCACGGAAGCCGGCATCGATCTGGCGCTCGTGCAGGGGTCCGGTCCGGGCGGGCGCATCGTCCGCAAGGACTTCGACAATTACCTGAAAGCGCGCGCCACGGGCGCCGCAGTCGCTGCGCCGGTTACGCCGTCAACGAAAGTCACCGAGACCAAGATCATAGGTGTGCGACGCGTCATCGCCGAGCGCATGCAGGCCGCGAAGAACGAGATTCCGCACTTCGCTTATGTGGAAGAAATCGACATCACCGAGCTCGAAGCGCTGCGCAAGCATCTCAACCAATCGAGGGATCCGGCCGAACGCCTGACATTGCTGCCGTTCCTCGGGCTCGCATTGATCCGGGCGCTCCGCGACTTCCCGCAGTGCAACGTCACGCACGACAAGGACAGGAACCTGCTCCTGCAGCACGAAGCGGTCCATCTCGGCATCGCGACGCAAACACCGGACGGCCTCAAGGTGCCGGTCGTGCGACACGCCGAGATCCTCACGCTCGACAAGCTCGCGACCGAGGTCCGGCGATTGTCGGAAGCCGCGCGCGACAACAAGGCAACGCGCAGCGAACTCTCGGGCTCGACGATCACCATCACGAGCCTCGGCAAGCTCGGCGGCATCGTCTCGACGCCGGTCATCAATTCGCCAGAGGTGGCAATCATCGGTGTCAATCGGGCGGTCGAACGACCCGTCGTTATCGACGGCCAGGTAACTGTGCGCCTGATGATGAACCTGTCCTCATCCTTCGACCACCGCTTCGTCGACGGCTACGACGCGGCCGCGATGATCCAGCGCATCAAGGAAATGCTCGAACACCCCGCCACGATCTTCATCTAATGGCCGGGGACATGCCGGGGACAGTGACCCTAACTCGGGGGGAGGACGCGGCCCGGGTTGAGGATGTTCTTCGGGTCGAGGCTCTTTTTCAGCGTGCGCATCAGCGCGATGTCTTCGGGCGAGCGGCTGTGCGGCAGCCACTTGATCTTGTCCATGCCGATACCGTGCTCGGCCGATACCGAGCCGCCGTAGGCCCGTAGCGGATCGTAGACGCAGCGATTGGCGAGGTCGTGGTGATCGCCCTCCTGGCGCGGACAAACGAACAGGTGCAGGTTGCCGTCGGCGATATGTCCGAGCGTGAACGCGACGCTGCCCGGCAATCGCTCCTCGAGCAACCGGTACACTTCGCTCACGTAGGTTTCCATGTCGCGGATCGGCAGGCTGACGTCGTACAGGTACTGCGGATCGTATTGCAGGATCGCTTCGAAGTCTTCGCGGATGTTCCATATATCGCGAACTTCGGTGTCCGATTTCGGCAGCACGGCATCGACGATCAACCCTTCGTCAAACGCCGCCTCGAGCACTCGCTCGAAACGCGCTTCGTCGGCTTGCGGATCGCTGCCTTCGGACTGGAACACGACGTAGAAGGCATGATCGCGCGCGAGCGGCGGCCGATGCCAGCCCTCGCCGGTCACTTCGTGGTAGTAATCGCCCCACATGATCTCGAAGGCGCTGAGCGTGCCCGCAAGTTCGGTCTGCAGCCGCCCCAGCAGCGCGACGACCTTGTCGAAGCTGTCGAGTGCGACGAGCGCATCCTGCCTGCTCTTCGGTTGCGGGAACAGCCGCAGAACCGCACGCGTCACGATCCCCAGCGAGCCCTCCGAACCGATGAACAGCTGCTTGGTATCGTAGCCGGCGTTGTTCTTGAGCATCCGGTTGAGCGACGAGATCACGGTGCCGTCCGCCAGCACGGTTTCCAGACCGAGAACCAGGTTGCGCATCATGCCGTAGCGCAACACGTTGATCCCGCCCGCGTTGGTCGCGATGTTGCCACCAATCGTGCAGCTGCCGCGCGCGCCGAGATCGAGCGGGAAATACAGGCCTTCCGCAGCCATCGCCTCCTGGAAATTCTGCAGCACCATGCCGGCTTCGACCACGGCCGTCCCGCCCACGGGATCGATCTCGACGATGTCCGTCATCTTCTCGGTCGACAACACGATATCGTCACGCGTCGGCTCGACCGCGCACACGCAGTTGGTCAGGCCGCCCTGGGTGATCACGGCCTGGTCGCTGCCATGGCAGGCGCGCAAAATTTCCGCAACCTCGGTCGTGGAGCCCGGCATGGCGAGCGCGCGCGCCTGCATTGGCCCTGAGTTCCAGAACGACGTCGCGCGCCCGGCGGCGGCCTCACTGTCGAGGACGCGTGCGGCGCCGACGATACCGGCGATATCGGGAATCGAATCAGTCACGTTCGTATACACTAGTGCCAAACCGGATCACGGACAACTCACCGGTGAGGACGGGAAACTGATCGGCGGCATTACGACCAAATGAGAAAGCACGTTTCAATGAACGAGGTCGCGTATGTCGCGGGTGTGTCGATAGCAACGGTGTCGCGGTACATCAACACGCCGGAACAGGTCGCCGAGGAAACCCGGCTCAAGGTCGAGTCGGCCATTCGGGAAACCGGGTACACGCCGAACACGCTGGCGCAGAAGTTCCGCCGTGGCCGGTCGCAACAGATCTTCGTGGCCGTGCCGTCGGTCGGCGATCCCTACTTCAGCGCGATCATGCGCGGTGTGCGGCGCGCAGCTACCGAGCGAGGCTACACGGTCTTCATTCGCGAAACCCGGCAGGAACGGCTCACGTCGCGCCAGATCAATGCGATCCTGAATTCCAGGCAGGCCGACGGCGTCGTACTATTCAACAACATGACCTTCGTGGCCGACAAGCTCGACCCATCCGCGGATCCCTTGGCACGCCCGCCGGCGATCCACGTCGACAATGTCGCGGCGGCGGGGGAAATGACCGACTATCTCATCGGCCTCGGACACCGCAGCATCGCTCTGATCTTCAGCGACAGGAAACCGTCGTTTATCGACCGGGAACGCGGGTTTCGCCGGGCCATGCAGGCTGCCGGCCTCGACATCCCGGCCCGGCACATTGTCGATACCGAGAATTCGCTCGACGGCGGCCGCGCGGCGACACGCGCGCTGCTGCGCGCCGTATCCGTTCCCACGGCAATCTTTTGTGCGAGCGACGAACTGGCGCTCGGCTGCAT
The DNA here is from genome assembly GCA_037386205.1 of Woeseiaceae bacterium. Lineage (GTDB taxonomy): Bacteria > Pseudomonadota > Gammaproteobacteria > Steroidobacterales > Woeseiaceae > UBA1847. The sequence continues at coordinate 7,797 of JARRMH010000081.1, forward strand.
GCACGAACTCCGCGACGCCGGGCACCGCGTGCCCGAGGATGTCTCCGTTGCCGGTTTCGACGACACCCGCTACGCGGAAGTCAGCAATCCACCGCTGACGACAATCCGGCACCCGGCCGAGGAGATGGGGACTCACATCATCGAGGAGTTGTGTCGCCTGCTGGACGACGAACAGGCCGAGGCCAGCGGCAGCGTCACCGTCCCGCACCAACTCGTCATCCGGCACTCTGTCGCGCGGAAAAGCTAGCTTCGCTTTTTCCCGCTCAGTCGGGCACGTAGTGAACCGAATCACCGAGGTACTGGTCGTCGAGCAGGCGATAAGCTTCCTGCGTGTCGAAGCGATAAGCCCAGACGCCCCATTTCACGCGGTTGGCCAGTCCCCCCTGCCAGCGCTCAGTCAAAAGGAGCACCTGCTGGTCCGGCAGCAACACGAGCGGAAGCAGGTCGTGCGTCGATGGCAGCGGGAGCGGCTCCCGTGTCGAACCGTCGAGGCCGACGAACGAGTAGGCGAACTGTTCATTTTCAGT
>JARRMH010000082.1:0-8270 GCA_037386205.1 Woeseiaceae bacterium
GGCGTTGGGTTCGACGATCCCCCTCGACATACTCAACGGGGATGCGCCGACGGCGCTGAGTTGCTCGGCCACGAGCGACAATGGCGTCACGGCGACCCTGGATATGACGATCAGCGTCGTCGATAACGAGGCGCCGGTTATCGATGCAACGTCCCTGCCGGCCGACATCATTGTCGAAGCCGCCACGGCCGCCGGCACGATCGTCGATTACACGAATCCTACGGCGGTTGACGTCTGGGGCGTCGACCCGAACCCGGTCGTATCCTGCGACCCGGCCTCGGGCAGCCTCTTCCCGTACCAGTCACCGGGACCACAGACGACCGTGTCGTGCACGGCAACCGACGAGAGCGGCAACGCATCCGACCCGGCCGGACCGCCACCGACGCGCTTCACTGTGACGTTGCAGGACACGACCGGTCCGCAACTCGACGGCTTCAATCCGCTGCGATTCGTGCCGCCCGATGCCGAGAAGATCGTCCAGCCCGACAGCGTGGTCTACCCGCTGCTGTGGGGGCCGTTCACGGTCACGGATGCCGATCCCAACCTGAGCGTCGACTGCGAGCCGGGCGATGCGGTCGGTGGCTTCCTGCCGCCCGAGTATGCGTTCCAGTACGCGTTCCCGGTCGGCACGACGACGGTCACCTGTACCGCGGCGGACACGCAGAACCCGCCCGTGACGACCTCGTTCGACGTGACTGTGGAAGACCGCACGGCCCCGATCATTACCCTGCTCGGTGACTCACCGTACCGGATCGAGATGGGCTCCGGGCCGTATGTCGATCCGGGTGCCACGGCACTCGACAATGCCACGACCGATCTGACCGACAGCATCGTCGTTGACGACAGCGCCGTGGACACGACAACCGCGGGCACTTACGAGGTGCTCTACTCGGTCACGGACGCCTCGGGCAACACGGGCACGGCGACGCGCGAAGTCATCGTCGAGTTTGCTTACGGCCTGACGGGCATCATCGCGACCAAGTACACGGTCAAAGTCGGCAGTTCGAATCCGCTGTACTGGGCCTGGCTCGGCGCAGACGGCAACCCGCTCGACTCGTCCGCCGACGCGCAAATGCTGACGATCCGCGACTGCGAAACGGGCGACATCCTGATTAACCCGGTCGGGGACCCTGGCGCCAGCGGCTTCCGCTTCAAGACGGACAACTGGTGGCAGTTCAACTGGGATTCGATGGGAGCAAAAGGCAGGAGTTACTGCGCCTCGGTCAGGAGCGGGCTTACCGGCCAGATTCAGTACTCGGAGCCGATTCGCCTGCGCTAGCGCGCGCTTTCGCTGGCACCGCCGGTCATACCGAGCTCCTGCTGCGCTTTGGCTGTCCAGTCCGGCAGCCTGGCCGTGTAGCGGTAGGTCGGCAGGTCGTCGAGAAACAACGCGCTGGCCTCACCACGACGCTCGTTGCAGGTCGTGAATTCGTCCAGGGCTTCGGCACTGAATCCGGCCTCGAGGTAGGCAATGCCTCGATGGAACCGCAGGAGCCAGAGGTCTGCCAGCTCGATCCCGGCGGTGATCGAATCGATGGCCGTCACGGCATCGCCCGCCTGCAACGCGATCATGCCTTCGATCATCGCGGCATATGCCCGGTTCTGCGGTTGCAGGTTCTCCTTTATTCCGTCGGCGATCGCCCGCGCTGCGTCGACATTGCCGATCTCGACGTACATCAGGGCGGCCGGCACCTGGCGCGGCAGGCCGCCAATCTTGTCGAGCGCCTTGCGCAGCGTCTCGGCAACCAGCGCCTGGTCCGCGCCGGCGCGCAGCTGCGCTTCGGCCAGGCCGACGCGCGCCGTGGCCTCGAAGTAGGAACTGCCCACCTCTTCGGCCATGGCGATGCCGGCGCTGAATTCTTCGCCGGCCCGTTCGTACTCGCCCGCGTACATGGAAACGTCGGCAAGCCCCAGCTGCCCTGTCAATTCGCCCCGGGCACCGGTCGGCTGCATCGCCGCGTAGGCTTCGCGTGCGGCAGCGACATTGCCCTGCGATAACTCGCTGATCGCAACCGGCAGCCAGGCCTTGAAGTACGAACTGTCGAGTTCGCGCACCTTTTCAGCCTCGGCGACGGCCGTTTCGAAATCGGTCGCATACATGGCATAGAGCGCGTAGTTGGAACGTCCCATGACGCTGTTCGGGTAAATGTTGAGCAACTCCGCGCCCGCTTCGCGGGCCTTGTCGAAGTCCAGCGCATAAAAGTATTGCACGGCGAGGCCGTTGTGCGCCGCGTCGTCGGCCGGGTATTTTTCGACCAGCGTCTCGTACGTTTCGATCGCCTTGTCGAAGTTCCGCGTCACGAGAGAGTAATACAGGCCGAGCGTGCGCAGGCGCTCACGCTCGGTCATCGTGTCCAGCGTACTCAGCGCCTTCTTCCAGAGCTCATCGGCGTCCTCGGTCCTGCCGAGCGCATGGGCACTCAATGCAAGACCGGAGTAGGCCCGCCCGAAGTTCGGGTCGTGCGACAAAGCCTCCTGGTAATACTGCATGGCCTCGTCATACTTGCCGTTGTATTGCAGGGATTGGGCCTTCGCATAGGCCTGCGCGGCTTCGAGGTTCTTGGCGGTAAACGTTTCTTTCGTGATCAGTTCCTCACGATCGAGATCTTCGTTGCCGAGTTCCTCGCGCAGGTCGCCGGACAGGGTCCCGATCGCCGTCAACACATCCGACTTGCTGTCTGCCGTTGCGCCGACACTCGCTACGATCTCCCCGCCTGTGGGGTCCAGCGCGCGCACGAACAGGCGATACTCGTCATCACTTTCCTCGATCGAGCCGGCCAGCACCAGCTTGACGCCTTCGCGTACGGCAACGAGCCGTGCCGGGTTTTCCGTCAGATGTGCCGTGCTCTCATCGATTGTCTTTGCCAGTCGCAGCGCCGCATCGCGGCGGTACCCGGCCACATAGGGCGCGCTCTCGATGCCGATCTGCAACGCCTGTTCGAGTGTGCCGTCAAAAAGCGAGTCGCCTGTCTGATTGTCGAAGTCGGCGATCAGCACCGAGACAGGAGGAATCTCGGTCGGATCGGTCTCGACGCCGTCTTCGATGTTCATGTAGACCGAGAAAATCAGCGCAACCGACAACAGGCCGATGACGATGAAGTCCATCTTGCGCCCGCCGAAGGGTACGACGACGGTGTCGGTCGCCGCATCCTGAACCTCGATGCCTTCATCGGTTACGTCGTAAATCCAGGCGAGAACCACGACGACGGGCAGACCGACGATGGCCAGGATGATCAGTGCACGCAGAATCCATTCCGGCGCCTCGAACGCGGGCAACAGGACGCTTGCTGCCTCGATCGCAATCCATGCGATACCGACATACAAGCCGGCGGTGCGAAATACCTCGCGACGCCTGAGTTCGCGGATCAGTTTCATTGTCGGCACACCCTGAAAAGTGGAACCCGTCTGGACCGCGCCAGTCTACCATGGCATAAAGAAATCCAGCCTCCCGCAGCAACACCGACAAGGACGTACCCCTTTGTTCCAGCCCAGGTTCTTCCCGGCCGGCGCATCGCTGATCGCGTTGGCCTTCTCCCCGCCCGCCAGTGCCGAACCAATCGATGAAATACGCGTAACGGCGACGCGGCGGACTGCCGATATCGCCGACGTCTCCGCATCGATATCGGCGTCGGGGCGTGATGCTGCGCTGGAAAACAAGCTCGCGACAGATGTACTCCAGGACCTCGTCGGCGTCGCGCTGCAGCAGACGACACCGGGCCAGGGCGCGGCCATCGTGCGCGGGCTGAAGGGCTCCTCGATTCTGCACCTGGTCGACGGCATGCGGCTCAACAATGCAATGTTCCGCAGCGCACCGACACCGTGGTTTGCGCTGGTGCCCGCAACTTCGATCGAACACATCGAGGTCGTTCGCGGGACGCCGGCCTCGCTCTACGGCAGCGACGCCGTCGGCGGCGTCGTCCAGTCCGTGTCGCGGCTCCCGGAATTTGAATCGGACACCCGGGCCGCCGCGGGCGACATCATGCTCGGGCTCGATACGGCCGAGCAACAGCGTTCGCTGCGCGCGACGCTCGACGTTGGCGACCGGTACCTGTCCGGCTCGATCGGTGCGGAATACCTCGAGACTGGCGATCGCCGGATCGGCGGTGGCGAACGACTCGCGCCCAGCGGCTACTCCTCGCAGGGCGTACGCGCCGTCCTGCAGGGTACGCCCACCGAGACACGCTCATGGTTTCTCGACCTGCACTGGCTGGAACAGCCGGAGACGCCCCGAATCGACGAACTCGTGCCTGGATTCGGCCAGGCGGAACCGTCATCGTCCGAGTTCTTTTTCGAACCCAACACGCGCACGTTCCTTCACTTCCAGCACGACGAGATCACGGATGCAGGTATCGACTGGAAAGTCGACGCCGCCTGGCAGCGCATCGACGACGATCGCAGGACGCGCGACTTCAATGCCGTGGAGCGACGTTTCGAAGAAAACCGGAGCGACCTCTATGGCCTGACGATCAACGCTTCGGGCCACCTCGGTGCCATTGACTGGATCGCCGGCATTGACCTGTACTACGACGCGGTATCGAGTTCGCGTTACGCCGAGGACATCACGACCGGTGCATCGACGCCGCTGGCTGCGCGATTCCCGGACGGCTCGACGATTGCTCAATCCGGGGTGTTCACGCGGGCCGAATGGCACGCCGGCGAACGGCACCGCCTGAACGCCGGGATCCGTTACACGAACGTCGATATCGAACTGCCGAACGGTGCCGATATCACACCTGCGCGACTCAGCGGGGATTTCGGCTGGATCTTCGACATCAACGAGATCTGGCAGGTCGTCGCCAATATCGGCAACGGTTTTCGCGCGCCCAACATCGCGGACATCGGCACCCTCGGCAACCGCCCTGGCAATCGCTTCAACATCCCGAATGCCGATCTGGGTGCCGAAACCGTGACGCACCTCGACTTCGGCGTACGCCACCACGGGGCTGACTGGCATGCCGAACTGATCGTCTACGGGCTGCGCTACGAGGACCGCATCGTGTCGGTCGACACGGGCGACGTGACCCCTGACGGGCGCGACATCGTCCAGAGCGTCAACGCGGCGTCCGCACGCCTCTACGGGGTCGAGGCCGGGATCGATGCGAACCTGTCGCAGCGGCTGCGCCTGCGGGCCAACCTCCAGTACGCGCGGGGGAGCCAGCACATCGACGACGCAAAAGAGCCTGCGGACCGGGTGCCGCCACTCAGTGCGAGGGTCGCACTGGTCTTCACGCAGTCGGATTCCTGGACGTACGAGGGCTGGCTTGTGGCAGCCGACCGCCAGGATCGCCTGAGCGACCGCGACGTCCGGGATGTGCGCATTGATCCGGAGGGTACCGCCGGCTGGGCGGCGGTCGGCTTCAGCGCCCGCTACACAGCCGCGAACGGCTGGCAATTCCGCGCCGGCCTCGACAACCTTTTCGACACCCGCTACCGCGTGCACGGGTCGGGCCTGGACGCGCCGGGAAGAAACCTGTTCCTGACGATACGACGACGCTGGTAAGCCTGCTGTCAGGCGAGTTCGTCGTCGATCGCCTTCTCGATGACGGAACGAATCGGCGCCTCCATGAGCCTGAGCGCCAGCCCGAGCGTAATGACGACTTCCACGTGCTCCTCGTCGACCTGAAGCTGCCCCCGGACTCCGTTGCCCTGGACATGCAGCGCATCCCCCTGCCAGGCGGCGCGCAACGAGAACTGATCCGTGAGGTCGGCGGCAATGCGATCGGCCCGTTTGCGCGCCTCCTTCAGCCCGAGGGAATGGCTTCTTCGAATCTTCATCAACAGTGCCCTCGCGGCAGTCCGGCCCTAGTGTGAACACCCTAATCTTAACAGCTAGGATTCCAGCATCGAAACAAAGAGCGAACAAGGAGAAAGACCATGCCCAGCAAGAAGAGATCAACCCGAAAATCCGACGAGGCAGGCTCCGCGGACATCGCGGACCAGTTCGAGCACGCGTTTCTCGCAGGACTCGGTGCGCTCGCTGATGCGCAGAAGAAAGGCGCGGCCAGGTTCGACGCCCTCGTCAAGGAAGGCGAGAAGTTTCGCAAGAGGACGGAGACGCGAACCGAATCGCTTATAGACGATGTCCAGGACGCCATTCGAGATATGGCAGGCGACGCCCAGTCCCGCGCGGGCGGATTGCTCGAGCAGGTTCGGGAACGGTCCCGGCTGGACAAGTTGCAGAGCGCGTTTGACGCCCGTGTGGCCGATACGATGGACCGGCTGAATGTGCCCAGCAAGAATGACATTGACCGCATCGACAGAAAACTGAACAAGATCCTGCGCCTGCTCGAGGATCAGGGCAAACCGGCGGCGAAGAAAAAAGCCAGCCGCAAGCGTGCGACGAAGAAAACAGCGGCAAAGAAGAAGGCCGCCAAGCGTTCGACGAAAAAGCGCGCGACCAAGAAGAAGGCCGCGAAACGCAAGACCAGCAAATAGGAAGTAAACCATGAACGCCAAGACCGTTACCACCAGCAAGCCCCGGGCCGCGAAGACCCGGACTCGCAAGGCCGCACCGCAAGCTGCCGCGCGCAAGAAAGCAGCTGACAAGACACCGCGCAAGAGCGTTCTCGACCAGTTCGGCGACACCGTGATCGTGCCGCCGCTGAAAGTCGCCAGCAAGACATTCATGGCGAGCCTCGGCCTGTTGTCGTACATGCAGACCGAGATCGAGAAGCAGTACAAGGAGTTCGACAGGAAGTTCGACAAGTACGCCAGGGACGGGGAAGTAGTACTCGACCAGTTCGAAAATCGTGTCGGGGACTTTCGCAAGGATGTCGAGAAACGCGTCGAAGAAGTGCGCGGACGTGTCCGTGACACCTTCGAAAAGGCCGCCTGACCCCCCCGGGCAGCCTTGAGCGAAAGCGCACCGATTCCCCCGTCGGGCGCTTTACTTGCGGGGCCGCGCTACGCGGCCCCGTTTCATTTAGCGGTACCGATCGGCGAGCGTATCGAGCTGCCGCGCCGCGTCCTGCCCGGCATACGGGCGTAGCGCTGCGAGCACCGAACCTGCCACGCGCAACGCGGCGTCGTCCGCCGTGTCCTGCCGGCCGGTAAGCCGATCGAAGCGTTCGCTGAAGAGCGCAATGGCGGCGAGATTGCGGGCGACGGTCGTGAGGTCGGATTCCCTGATCTCGAGCACCCCCGCGGCAACGAGATTCCGCAGGTGAATTTCGCAAACCGAACCCAATGCCCTCGCGAAGTGCCCGAGCACGCGCGCTGCCCGCGGATACGCTTCGGTCAGCAATTCGAGATCGCGGAACAGGAAGCGATACGTTCCAGTGAGTTCCACCAACAGGTGCAGGAATACCCAGAAGTCATCCAGCGAGGTCTCGTCCGGTGTTGCCAGCACGGGCCGGGCATCGGCACGAAACTCGTCGAGCAGCGCAGCGACGATCTGTTCCTTCTTCGCAAAATGGTAATGAAGATTGCCCGGACTGATGTCGACTTCATCGGCGATCCGGTTCGTCGTCGTGCCGGGCTCGCCGTGCTCGTTGAATAGCAGAAGGCTCGCCACGAGGATCCGGTTCCGGGTATTTCCTTTCATGCTCATACGATGGGCCAAAGCGCGCGGCGATTCAACGCAGCGAGCGGCAAGGCTTCCAGTTGGCGTGTTTCCGGTGAATTATCACGGTAATATTGGCGGGCAGAGCAAAAACATTAGGGCGGTTGCCGCGCGGCAGGGGATAACCGAAATATTCGCCTAAATTTCAGTGCGCTATGCTCGCCCAATAAGAACATTTGAGAGGACAAGCTCATGGCCTATGCTACTCGTGATATCCGCAACGTGTGCCTGGTCGGACCCAGCCACGCCGGCAAAACCCTCCTGACCGAGGCGCTGCTGCACGCCGGTGGCAAGATCCCTGAAAAAGGCTCGATCGAAAAAGGCACGACCGTTTCGGATTTCACTGATCGCGAGAAAGAGATCGGCCATTCGCAGTTCAATGCCGTCTGTCACCTCGACCATGAAGGCATCCACGTCAACCTGATCGATACCCCCGGATACCGGGACTTCTATGGCCGGGCGTTGTCGGTCATGCCGGCGGCCGAAACGGCGGCCGTGGTCCTCAACGCGCAGGTAGGCGTCGAAATGATTGCCCGCCGCATGATGCAGGCCGCTCACGATCGACGCATGTGCCGGATGATCATCATCAACCAGATTGACGCCGAAGGCGTCGACCTGCAGCGACGGGTCTTCCGCCTCGGCGATGTGCAGCGCGTCCGAGACCTTCTGCGCATCCTTGTCGTCCTGCGCGCGAATCGCGAGCCCGAAC
>JARRMH010000083.1:0-10322 GCA_037386205.1 Woeseiaceae bacterium
GGGCTTCATTCTGCTGGGCGTTTTCTATCCCGTCGTTGCCCGCCACCTCGGACTGGAGGAAGGTACGGCCGGGCATCGTTTCCTCAGCCTGGTGATCGGCTTTGCGCTCCTCGCGCTGCTTCTGGTCTACCGGCTTGCGCGGCAGGGCATGGCGCTGAGCTAGCCGATCCCGACGTGACGTTTGGTGGGCCGGATCACCGTGTCGACTTCGACACCGCGTCGATCGGTCCCGAAACCCGCCGTGACCGTTGCGCCAGAACGATCCAGATGCCCCCGATCGTCAGGCCCGACGCGACGACCAGGCGGGCCGTGATCTGCTCGGAAAGAAGCAGCGCCCCGCCCAGGGCAGCGATAACCGGAACGGATAGCTGGACCGTTGCCGCCCGCCCGGCCGTCAAGCCGGCCAGCGCCGCATACCAGATCGCGTAGCCGAGCCCCGACGCCAGTGCGCCGGAGGCAACGGCAAGCAGCGCGCCCGGTAACGAGACGCTCGCGCCGGCAATGAACACCGCGCTGAGCCCGATCGTGAACGGGACCGCAAAAAGAAAATTCGCCGCAGTCGTAAGCAAAGGCTGACCCGATCGGCGCCCGAACAGGGAGTACGCGCCCCAGGCGACACCGGCCGCCGCCATGAGCAGCGCGCCGACAGGATCAGGCGCCGTCACGCCCGGCGCCACCAGATACACCAGGCCGGCGAACGCGGCGCCCAGGCCGATCCACGACAGCACGGAGAAGCGCTCGCCGTGCCGAAGCGCCGCGACGAACATGGTCAACTGCACGGCTCCGAACAACAACAACGCGCCCGTACCGGCGGACAGCGAACGATAGGCGAACGAGAAAAAGACCATGTAACCGAACAGGGCGGCAACGCCCGGCCAATCGGTGGTGATCTTCGTCGCGCGCCCTCGAATCGAGACGATCAGCAGCAGAACCAGCGCGCCCGAAATGATGCGAATCGATGTGAAACTCGCGGCATCGACGAGGCCCTGCCCGAGGGCCATGCGGCACAAAAGCGAATTCGCCGCGAACGCGATCATCGCCGTGCTGGTCAGAATGACGGTTCGAAGAAGGTGGCTTCCGGTCGCGTTCATATCGCCCCTGCTAACGGGCAAGTCGGCAAATGCCGGTCGGAACTCCGGACCTCGCGCCAGACGCCTTTCGCGCAGGCCGGGCCCGCGGGGCGGTAAGGGCCTTGCTGCGTACCCACCCCGAGGCGGTCAGCAATTGCACTTTCGAGCCGATGACCTGACGGGTCAACATCCGGGGCGGACACGGCCGCCCGGTCAGGCGCCTCGGCGGCGGCGGTTCAGGAGCCCAACGCCTGCCGGGCCGCGGACCGCAAGGTCAACATCATGATGCCCGCCAGCAGCAGCTTGATGCCGAGGAAGATGCCGATCGCCAGGGTCCCGGCCAGCGGAAAACCGCTGTAAATCAGGATGCCCAGCACGATCGTCACCACCGCGTCGAAAATCAGCATGCCCTTGCCATCTGTCACCGAAAAGGCAGCGATCAGTTCCGCGATGCCGTCGGCGAGAAAGTAGATCGCCAGAAGAATGGTCAGAACGGCCGACGACATCAGGGGATGCGACAGGACAGCGATACCGGCAAGTAACGTCAGAACGCCAATCAGGAACACCAGGATTCCCTTGCCCAGACTGCCGGCCTGGAAGGCCCAGAGCATCCGCATGAAGCCCGCGGCCATGACCAGTATACCGACCAGCACCAGCACCGATTGGCCCGCCACCCAGGGCATCGCGATCGCCAGCACTCCGAAGATGATCGACAACCAGCCCATGAGCCGCATGCGCCCGCCGATCGCCTTCAGTTCGTTGTTTTGCCCGGTCATTGTCATCCCTCCTCGTAAACGTGATGCCCGGTATCATAGCACCGGTCACCCGGCGGCGGATGCGCTCTGTCCTGCCTGACCTGGCGACGGTTATCTGTTGGAAAACGGCTCGAAATGTTGCGAGCAATCCGGGTTCCGTTAACCCTTTACGAGCAGAACATCGAACGGCGACGACTCGAGAGCCGACAACTTCCGCTTCCGGCCAGAAGCAGACGTTCACAAACTGCTAATATTCAAAAATGAAGAAGCAATCGATGAGAGGCGCGTTAGCCGAATTAACCGTCATTGTGGTGGGCGTGCTTATAGCGCTATTCGCAGAGAGTGCCTGGAACGACCGCAGTGATCAGCAAGAAGGCAAGGCATACCTTTCGCGTTTGTCTGCCGAACTGTCGAGGCTGGGCCCGATCCGGCACTGACCCTTCGATTAGTGGTATCTTCTGCGACTTTTCCATCCCCAGATTATCAGCGTGTAACGTTTGATGATCTCATCGGGACCGGCAACCTATCTCTGATTGAAAGTTCTTCGCTTCGCGAGGACATTGTGTCTGTTTACACGAACCTCCTGGAAGGGTTAAACACTTGGCGCCCGCCCAAAGACACCGCCATCCGAAAAGCAGCGGTCCGGACTTTACCCTCGGAATACATTGTGCGTGTTATTTCGGAGTGTCTTGTTGACCCTGATACGGGAATGCTCAGCCCCTATATGCGCGCGTGCAATACCGTTCCGGCGTCGCAATCTCCCGATTTCTGGTTCGAAAGACTCATGGATCGACCCGATATTGAAGGAGCTTTGTCGGAGAGGGCTTGGGAGGTTTGCGATTTCGGCAGAAGCATGAGTGAGGTCCAGGATCAGTTAAGGCAGTTGATCAACGAACTCGACGCGGCCGAAATATAGGCCCGTGAAGACTGAACACGTGCAGGTCCGCCTCGGGTCGGTAGCTGCCCTTCTTGCATTTTGGCCCCATACTTCCGCTGTCCGATGCATTGCAGAACGCATCTGGACGCGAATCGCAGGGGAGCCATGTTCGCAATTCGGCCACGAGCAGACATTCAAAATTATCTGCTCTAGAGTAAGTACATGCCCATCTCTGCTCCACAACTGAGTCGTGTTACGTGTCGTTCGTGCATTGTTTTCGTGGCTTTAGTGACCCTCGCCGGCTGTGTGACATCACGTCCGCCAGACCAGGAGAGTGCTTTTTCCACCGTAGCGTTTTCAGCCGACGACTCGTTGCTGGCATTTGCCAATGCGACAGAGATTCGCGTGCTGGAGGTTGAAACCCTCACACCCATCATCACGTTGCGTCAATCATCGCTGGATACTGAAACATCGAATCCAGCAAACTTGCGTCATGGTGTCGGCGACACCCTCGTCTTTCTTGACGATCAACGCATTGCAACAACCGGCATGGGCGGGCTGGTCTCTATCTGGAGTACGCGCAGCGGAGATCGCCTGTCGGTGATCGACCCTCCGAACAAAGAGATCTTCGCATCGGCGCTTGATTATTCTCCGTCCACCAATCGCCTGATTATCGGAACCGTTGATGGGCATATTTTCCTGGCAAACTTAAGTGGCGACGCAGTTGGACCGCTGCTGCCTATAGCAATACTGGAAGGTTACATCTGGGACCTTCAGTTTGGGCAGAAAGGTCAATATTTTGCGTCCGCATCAATGACAGCAAAGAAACGGACCAATGGGTTGGATGAAGAAACAGGTTTTAGCGCAGCAGCCGGACAAGTCGACGAAGGGTTCAGTGCTAACGACCATGATCCACAAATTCAGCCGGTAAACACCTCAAACGTCTCCATTTGGAATGCAGATTCACGGGAAAAGGTGGGTGATCTGGATGGCGCGAATGATGTCTATAAAATGGCTCTGGCACCCAACGAGAGAACCCTTCTTACGGCTGGCGATGAAGTACGGGTTTGGGAATTCCTGACACTGGAGCAGGCGGGCGAGTTGACTGACCCGAGCATGGTTCTGCAGGGTATCGGCGTAGGAACGATGGTGGCGGTTTCTGTGCTCGGCCTCGCGGCTGGCGCAGCAGTGGGCGCACCGTTTATGGCCTTTGATCCATTTACAGCGACACAACTGGCGCTAATGCCGGTCGGATTGGCATTTCGACCCGAGACATGCATGCGTTCCGTCGCCATTTCTCCGGATGGTACGACCGTGGTCAGTACAACCAGGGGACCTTCGCACAATGTAATGGCGGTGATCGACCGGGCCAGCGACAAGGTAGTCGATAAGTGGAAGGCCGATACGTACGTATGCGACATGGAATTCAGTCCCAATGGGAAATACCTGCTCACCGCAACCAACACTGGAGTTCAGATTTACGACACCACAAACTGGAAGAAGAAGAACATCAATAACCTACGTGCTGAATAGCTTTGGTGATACGTACGTTTGATTTCAGTTTCCGTTTCGGGTCGGTAGCCGCATTCGCCCATGAAAAACAGCCGGGTTCCGCTCCCGGTTGCATCGCCGAGGCTCAATGGAAGAGGCGCTCAGTTTGAAGCGCTGTCGGAAATGGCTTTCCAGCGGCGTTTCGCTTTTTCGAGCACCGGCTTGAGCGATGGATCGTCCTTCAGCGGACTGAAAAACGGCGAGTGCTGCGCGAGGTAGGGCCAGTTCACGAAACCCAGTTCGACTGCGCGGTCAAGCCACTGTGCCGCGCGTTTCGCGTTGCCCGCCTTGGCCCAGCCCTCTGCCGCATGGCGCGAATACATCTCGCTTTTCCAGGCGGCTTTCGTAACCGAGTTAGCCAGCGGCCGGTCCTCGAGCGTTCCCCGGTGTGCGGCAGTCAGCTGGCGGGCCAGGTGCGCGGGCGTCGACTGCTCGGCCGCACCTTCAAAGCCTCTGGCGACCGTGATTGCCTCGTCGTCGTGGCCGGCGACGAATAGTATCCAGACGTTGAACAATCGCGCGACCGGGTTGGCCGGATCGCGTTCCAGCATGTCCCGGTAGGGGCCGATTGCCGCATCGAAACGACCTTCCATGGCGTTCAGGAATCCGGGCATGCAGCGCGTCAGCGGTGTGAGCGGGTCGACCGCGATCACGTGGTCTATCACCGGCCGCGCACGCTCGGTCTGTCCGGTTCGCAGGAGACAGTTGGCCAGCAGCAGAAGGGCATCCGGGTGATCACCATCCTGTTCCAGGGCCTGTTCAAGTTCCTCGATGGCCAGCCCGAGATCGCCGGTCGTGTGGGCAAGCCAACCGCTCAGAATACGGGTCTCCGGGTGGCCCGGATCGACCGCGTGCGCGCGCTTCGCCCAGGAGCGGGCTTCGACCGAGAGGTCTTCATCGGTGACCATCCCGGCTTCGTGGTAGTTCAGCAACACCCGGCCCATGGTGGCGCAGATGGTGGCATTCTCCCCGGTCAGCTCCAGCGCCTCGGTAAGCAGTGACCGCGCCTTCTCGAGCGCTTCCGGGTGCCAACGCAAAGCGGCCTCCCGAGCCAGGACGACGCGACGCCAGGCGGATATGTCGCTCACCGCAGGCTGGCCCATGGTCACTTCCTCGGAAGGCGCCAGCCGCAGATGCAGCGAGTCGACGACCGCGCGCACGATCTGCTCCTGGGTGTCGAAAATCTGCTCCATGTCACCGGCGAACTGTTGCGACCAGACATGGTCGTCCTGCTGCGGATCGATAAGTCGGACATTAATCCGGAAACGCCGGCCGTTGCAGACGACGCCGCCTTCCAGCAAATAGGTGACGCCGAGCAGGCCCGCGATCGCTTTCGAGTTCCGGTCACTGTTTCTGAACGCAGCGGAGGAAGTCCGCGATGTCACCCGCAGTTTCGCCAGGCGGGAAAAACCGGAAATCATCTCCTCGGTCAGCCCGTCCGCGACCCACGAATGGCTGGGATCCGGCCCGGCAAAGCTGAAGGGCAGCACGGCGATGCCGGCCGCGTCGCCCTTGTTCTCGGTGCTTCGCGAGGGCTCGTGCATTCCGCCCACAGACTCCGCCGGACTATTAGAGGGTGACGTTTTCACAGGGCCGTGTGCCCGTGCCTCACGCCAGTCGTCGAGTTCCCGGGGGTAGGCGTAAACGCTTGCCTTCGAGTGGTGCATGAGCCGATGGACCGGCAATGCGTGCACTTGCTCCCAGCGCCGGACGGTGCGCACGCTTCGCCCGAGATAACGGGCGATGGCCTTCCAGGAATCGAGACGCTCTTCCGGCAGCTTGGGGCTCATGATCGACATTGTAGCCGTGCCGGGCGATGGGACAAAAACAGACACTTGGGGTCAACAGGGGCCGTGGCCGGTCGTGACCGTTGCCGTCGGCGCGGCGACGACCCAGCATCAGGGCCGAACACCGCGGTACGTTCGCAAGCTGCACGACTAAACGCCCGAGGAGGCAGACATGATCAAGATAGCCACGATATCGACAATTTCCACCCTGGCCCTGCTGGTCGCGACGGCCTGTCACGCGGACAAGGGGCAAAACAGCGACAACGGACCCTGGCAGGCGGTCTCTGGCACCGCCGTCCACTATTTCGACGATGTGCCGGGCCGCAATGTCATCACCCACGATGTGACGCCTACCGATACCGGCGTGAACCAGCGGACGACGGATACGATCGACCTGTTCGGGGACCTCGAAGGCCGGGTGCTGTATCAACCGCGCACCGTCATCAATTTCGTCGAGGGTACGCTCGTCAATACGGGTAACCAGGTGTTTTCCGGAACGGTCCTCGGAGAAGGCCCGGTACTGCTGCACGACGACATGTTCCGCTTCGACGTGAACCTCGTGACCGGGGAGACGGTCGGCAACGTCTTTCTCGTCAACCATGTGGACAGGCCGACTGTCGACTGCGTTCTTGAAATCATCGGCACCGGGTTCAGTGAGGAGGGAAACGGACTCGCCGAATACTCGGGACGCTGCAGATTCCGAGGCCGTGCCGGTCTCTAGCGGAGCTCGATCGCCATGAGGAACGCGAGGCCGGGGACAAACCCTCGGCCTCGCCTTTTTTACGTTCCGACATGAGGATACCCTGGGAGTTGGCTCGTTAGCCGCCTTTGTCCACAAAAATCAGCTGGGTTGCGCTCTCAACGGCTTTACTGAGGTCGAACGGAAAAGGCCGCTTGCATCAGCAAGCTGCCAATCGGCGCCATTCGAATCGGTCAACATCGATGGAAATATTTTTGACCCGGTCCATAATGTACCAATGGTTTTCGAATACCTGACCGTCCTCATATCCGTCGTCGTTGGATTGTCCGTAACGTCATTTCTGACGAACGTCGCACGCATCATCCACGTCCGACGTGACGTTACGATTTCCTGGGTACAACTCATGTGGTCAGCGACCATCCTGCATTGGACCGTCGCGTTTTGGTGGTTTACGTTTGTCCTCGCAGAGCAACAGCAGTGGACGTATCCCTTGTTTGTATTTTTACTTGCTTATGCGACGCTGCTGTTTCTTCTGATGGCGCTTTTGTTTCCCGAGGGAGTGCCGGCAGATCACAACTATCGGACGCAATTCATGCAGAATCGAGTCTGGTACTTCGGCGTATTTTTACTCTTTTTATGCGTGGACGTGGTCGACTATTTGATTAAGCTGGACAAAGACATATCGATCGTAAGTCATTTGCCTTATGCCGCTTTTATCGGGTCATTTTTCGTATTGTCGCTCATTGCCTTGACGACCAAAAATCTGTTGTTTCATCGCAGTTTTGCAGCCTATTCGGTGCTGGCAACCCTCCTGATGAGCGTAACAACACTGGTGCCGCTAACGAACTGAATTTCAAATGACCGCAGCGGGTCATTAACGGTGCCGGTATTGGCGGCATACCCGAATTTTTGCCTTTCAACCGAAAACAGCCCCCCTGCCAAGGAGGGGCCGTCGTCAAATTTCGCCCGGAATCGGTCAATTGTCACCCGTATCCACAGCACGTTTTGTTTCACCGGGTTCTTTTCAAACCTGCGTTCGCAAGGCCGAGACTGGCGCCAGCGACCAAGCCAATACCCGCATTGTCAAACACAAAATGATTGATAACGAGGCCTGGCCCCGCGCCAAGTGCGATCAAGGGCGCCTGGTTGCGCCGGCTGGAAGGCGTTTTGTTATGGCTCTCGATCATGTGCAATGCCTCTTGAGCAGACCTCGCCCGCAAGCGCTACAAATGCTTATTCATGGCTGTCGGTCATTTGCCAACGATCCTGAGTTCGGATGATCAAACACAGCGAGAACTGAAGTTCGCTGTGCAACGCGATCGCTTTCCATTCAGGTAAAATCCGGATGAACTGATGGTGGCGATGTATACCGGCCTGGCTGAAGGCAAGGACAAACCAACGAGGCGTGCGTTGAGTAAAACCAAAAATAGTCCGTTCACGGCGTCCACCATTTTACCGGCCGGCCCTTCGGCCTGGCCGTTCAACGCACTGCGGGGCCTGGCGGTCCATCGCCGCAGCCACGCACCGCCCGTAATTTCCTGGAGTTCCCGCATGAAAAAAATTCTCGCCTGCAGCCTGGTGCTGCTGACCGCGTCCGCCCTCGCCGACGAAGGCATGTGGACCCCCGGCCAGATACCCGCGCTGGCCGAGCGGCTCGAGTCCATGGGACTGGAGATCGAGCCCGGCAAGCTCACAAATCTCACCGGTCATCCGATGAAGGCCGTGGTCAGCCTCGGCGGCTGTTCCGCCTCCTTCGTCTCGCCCAGGGGGCTGGTGGTGACGAATCACCACTGTGCGTACGGCTCCATCGCGCACAACGCCACGGACGCCAACAACCTGCTCCGGGACGGCTTTCGGCCGGAAACCCTCGCGGACGAGGTTCCGGCCCGGCCGGGCAGCCGCGTACTCGTCACGGTGGAAGTGCGCGACGTAACGAACCGCGTGCTGGGCGAACTGCCGCCGGACCTGGACGGGCGCGAACGCTATCTCGCCATCGAGAAGACCGGCAAGGAACTGGTGCGCGAATGCGAGCAGGATCCGGGGCACCGCTGCCGCGTGGCTTCCTATCACGGCGGCGCGAACTACGAACTGATCAAGCAACTCGAAATCCGCGACGTCCGCCTGGCCTACGCGCCGCCCGCCTCGGTCGGCAAGTACGGCGGCGACGTGGACAACTGGATGTGGCCGCGTCACACCGGCGATTTCGCTTTCTACCGGGCCTACGTCGGTCCGGACGGCGCCCCGGCCGACTACCATGCGGACAACGTGCCCTACGCGCCGGACCACTGGCTGGCGCTGGAGCCCGAGGGCATCGAGGACGGCGAGTTCGTGATGGTCGCGGGTTACCCCGGCCGCACCAACCGCTACCGGCTCGCGGACGAGGTGCGCAACGTCATCGACTGGTCTTACCCGGAGCGCAAGCGGGTGTACGAGGAATGGCTGGACCGGATCGAATCAGCCACCGCCGGCAACCCGGACGCGGCGCTGAAGTATGCATCCCTGGTCGCCGGCCTGAACAACGCGAGCAAAAACTACGGCGGCATGCTGCAAGGTTTCGCCAAGGGCGACCTGGTGGAGCGCAAGCAGGCCCTGGAAGCGGAGCTGCAGATCTGGGTGGATGCGGATCCCGGGCGCGCGAGCGGTTACGGCCGCGCGATCGCTGAACTTCGGGAACTGGTGGCGCGGCAGCAGACCACGCAGGTGCGGGATTTCTACTACTCGCTGGCGCGCCGCGGCGCGCTGCTGGGCGCGGCCACCACGCTTTACCGGCTGGCACGCGAGCGCGAAAAACCGGATGCGGAACGCGAGCCCGGATTCCAGGAGCGTGACGCGCTTCGCATCCGCGAGCGCATGGATCGCATCGACCGCAGTTTCGACGCGGCGGTGGATCGGGCGGTCTGGAAGCACCTCATCCTGACCTACGCCGCCATTCCGGCGGACCAGCACGTCGCCGAATTCGACCGCCTGTTCGGCATCGACGGCAACACGGTGGATCCGGCGGCGCTGGACGCGCTGCTCGCCGGGCTCTACGAGGGCACGGAACTGGATCGGGCGGAGGTCCGTCGCGAGGCCATGGAGTATTCCGTGGCCGAGCTCGAAACCAGCGACGACCCGTTCATGAAGCTCGCCGTCGCCCTGTACGACTCCGACCGCTCACTGGAGGAACAGAGCGAGACCCTGGCGGGGCTGCTGCAGGAAGCGCGGCCGCGTTTCATGGAGGCCCTGCTCGCCTTCCAACGCGACCGTGGAAAGGTCATCTATCCCGACGCCAACGGCACGCTGCGCATCACCTTCGGCACGGTAAGCGGGTCCGCACCGGCGGACGGCCTGCGCTACCTGCCGTTCACGACCCTGGAAGGCATCCTGGAGAAGGACACGGGCGAGGAGCCCTTCGATACTCCTCCGGAACTGCTGCAGGCCATCCGCACCGGCGATTATCGAGGCCATGGCGACGATGCCATCGGCAGCGTGCCGGTGAACTTCCTGTCCACCGTCGACAGCACCGGCGGCAATTCCGGCTCACCGACGATCAACGGCCGCGCGGAGCTCGTCGGGCTGCTGTTCGACGGAACGTACGAAAGC